>CANFHO010000113.1 GCA_947447005.1 Chitinophagaceae bacterium | reverse complement strand
GGCTGCAACATGTGCTTCGCTGATGAAAGCAGACTGGCCATTTTTCAATTTTTCACTGAACAGTTCTGCAATACGATTTTCGATGTCGTTGATGATCTCTTCTTTTCCTTCTTCATTGGCGAAGTACTGACGGAGACTTTCAACATATTTTTTCAACTCTTCGTATGCCGGTTCCTCAATAGGAATCACACGGCCTTGGAAGTTTATGTTTATTACTTTGTTCATACTATTAATGTTGTAGGTTATTTGTTGTGAGTTAGGAGTTAGTGGTTAGATTTTCAGTTTCTTCACTTGTGCCCTGTGCCCCGTCCCCGGCTGTTCCATCACTTGTGCCCTGTGCCCCGTCCCTGGCTGTTCCATCACTTGTGCCCTGTGCCTCGTGCCCTGTCCCTTTGGCTGTCAAAACCCCCACTGCATCCGCCATTTCCTTCCAGGTTGATTCGAGATCTTTGTAAAAGGTTGCACCTTTTTCTGTCAGGGAGAAATATTTCCGGGGCGGACCTCCTGAGCTTTCTACCCAGCGGTAGGAAAGGAGGTCGGCATTCTTTAATCTGGTAAGCAGGGGATAGAGTGTTCCCTCAAAAATGTGGAGATTGGCCCCTTTCATCTCTTCGATGATATCGCTCGGATAGGCCTCACCTCGTTGGATGATAGACAGGATGCAGAATTCAAGCACCCCCTTCCTCATCTGACTTTGTGTGTTTTCAATGTTCATATGCCTCGTTTTATAGGTCAATGATGCAATTACGAGACAAATATATGGAGAATTATAATACTATGCAATACAAAGTAGTGTTTTTTTTATAGTACTAGTAATATTTAATATTTATTAATTTTTGGGCTCTCCCACCGATAAAATAGAATCCTTTGCCATCAAAGAATCCATCCTCTTCGAGCATGATCCTGACTTCCTTGCCCCATTCGGGGATCTTAGATGCTGCATTCAGTTCGATAGAAAAGGCAGTATGAGGGAATAAAGAGTAATCTCCACTACCTGGAACGCCTTCCTGCTTATCCCATAAACCGATGGTTGGTCCTGCCGCATGCCCATGCAAACCAAGTGGATGGGTGTAAATGCTTGGAGTGATTCCTTCCGACTTGGCTTGTAACAATGCAGCGGCTAACATTTCATTACCTGTTCTTCCACTCTTGAATTGGGAGGTAAGGATATCCTGCAGTCTGTTTGCACGCTCAAAGGCCTTCTTAATGGAGGCAGGTGCATCCGTTTCATTGGGTTTCAGCACATATGCCATTTGCTGAACATCGGTATTTAATCTGAGGTAGCTGATACCAAAATCAACATGCAATAAATCGCCCTGTCTGATTACATCTTCTTTGAGCACATTGGTGAAACTTTTAAGATGATCAAACTGTGCACTATCATTTCGTTGAATCGAAACCGTTGGGTGAAACCATGTGGAAAGTCCGAGTGATGTAATTTTTTGCCTAAACCACCACACCAGATCTTCTGATGTGGTAATACCTGGTGTAATGACTTTATTAGAAAAACCTTCTTCAATAATTTTATGTGAGATGTTTACCAACTGCGGATATAATTGCATTTCCCTTTCTGTTCTTGTTTCAAGCCAACCAACAGCCAGAGGCTCAGACGAAACAACTTTTGAAACATACTTTGCAGGAAGCCTATTCATCAACATGTTGTAATGTGTATGATCCAATCCATCAGCGTGGGCAAAATTGCTTGACGTATTAATAGCAATCTTATTGGGATTTTTGGTGTTGATGATATCAATGAGTGCATCCCATTGATCAGAAAATTTTTTCATATCCCATGAAGCCTTGATGCTTTCACCAACATTATACCTTGCAATGGCCAGCTTGTCGACTGTCTTTTTTGATGCATCGTAAGAAAAAACAAGCATGGTGGTTCTTCTCGCAGACAACCATGTGGATGGAAGCATGGTTTTCAATACCGGATCTTCATTGTACTCGCGGGAAATAATCACCCACATGTCGATACCCGTTCTTTCCATCAACTGTGGAAGCAGCGTATTCAAACGCTCATCGAGGATTTCATCAATGACCCTTGATTGTTCTCGCTCAGACAAAATCTGTGCCTGTGAGAAATGAAGAATGATACATGAAATTAGGAGAAGGAAGAATTTCTTTTGCATGGACTAATGTACGAAAGAAGTTGGGAGTAATAAAGCTCCTTCCTTGCCTAGCATTTACACACATCCGTTACTGTTTGTTTCCTCAACCACCCCTCACTCGCTTGTGCCTTCGGCACTTCGCTCGGAGCCCCTCCTATCCCAGACGATCCCGCCTTTGGCGCTTCTGTCTGGGCAGGAGGGGAAGTTTTAAACTGATTATATTAATATAAAAATTTATTTACCGATTTCCTTTCACTTTTACCTTTTCATTTAAACAGAGGGGAAGTTGAAAAATACCATTCAATTATTATGGGAATACCAACAAGAAAGGAGGTCCATACCGAACCTCCTTTCTATAATCCAAAAAATCAACTTTGCATATTTTATCGCTATTACAACCCTTGTGGTTGATAAAGGGTATAATAATGGTCGCCATTAATATTTTTGAATTCAAAGACCAATTTACGAGGTTGTTTTTTAGAATGGACATTATATCCATTAAACAAAGCCCATGAATCAATTTGTTTGTGCCGAATTCTAGCATGTGAACGATAAGTTCTAATAGCTGAGGTTATTTCAATATCTGCTCCAAAACAATTGATAAATAATCTTTTACAGTTATTTGTGTTTATTTCAGTATCAGATTCAATATTTAAACTTACAGATGAGTATACAGAGTTGAGCTTATTACCTTGCGATCTAATTGTTAATATGATGTGGTTCATAATAAATATTTAATGTGTTGCTAAATAACTTATTTCTAATGGTGTTAGGGCTCTATTGTATATGCGCAAATCATCAAGTTTACCATTAAAACCCTCATCTAAATATGGATCTCCTCCCCCAAAATTCATACCAAGCAAAATTCCACCAATTGAAACATTTTCACCTGGTGGAGATCGCCATACAAAAAATCTTTTACTGTAATCCGCTTTGTTAATTTTTATACCATTCAAATAAAAATTACTTCCTTCAATTTGAGAAGTTGTAAATGCAAGATGATTCCATTTATTATAAATTGTATTATCATAAATACCTTGTATAGCATCCGGGGGGTTTTCATTTCCAAACCACCCTTGCATAATCTGAATTGAATTATTATTATTTCTATTTATTGAGATTTGAATCATACTTTGTGGATATTGTCTGTCTCCATATTCAATAAAACACTGTTTTCGCGTTGCATTTTGACTGCTTATATAAAACCAAAATGATATTGTTTGTTCCTTAGGAGGTAATTTAAAGCCAAGTTCTTGACCTAAATACCCATTAATGAATTCATAAGCTCTATTCAAATTATTAAATCTATCTGTGGAAAGAGATATTCGATAACCAAAAAGATATCTTTGATTATCAATGCTGTCATTTGTATTTCCTGTAAAAGGGAAGTATTCCAATAATCCTGCTTTCAGATCAACTGCATTTGTATTAAATGATAATTCATTGCCGTATGCTGTTCCAATACTGTTCGTAGCATATGCTCTTACATAATATTTTGTGTTTGTAATTAATCCTGTAATCTGACTTGAAAATTTACCAATTCCTGTCCCATCAATTGTTTTACTTGTAAGATTGACAGTAGGATTTGGACTAGTATTCCAGACAATGCCACGTGCAGTAACTGGTGAACCTCCATCATTACTTATAATACCTCCAGATATTGCAGTAAATCCAGTTGTATCTGCAACTGGATTTGTTGTCAATGACGGTGTGTAAATAGTTGTCACTGTTATCTCATTACTATAGGTTGGAGAAGGGCCTATACTGTTAAATGAAACTACTCTGTATATGTAAGTAGTTGAGGGAGTTAATCCTTTGTCATTGAAAGTTGTTATGTCAGTACCAACAGTTCCAATTACAGCAAATATTCCATTTTGTGTTTTTCTTTCAATTTTAAATCCTGCTTCATTTGTGGACTTATCCAACCAATCAAGCTTTATTTCATTTATTGAAAGAACAGTTGCAACTAGATCGGTTGGATTAATAGGAACAGCTGTAACTTTTGTAGTATTCCCATTCTGTTCTTTAACACAAGAAAAAGCAATTAACACTACAAAAACTAGTGCTAATTTGACAAGGGTATTCTTCATAATTAGTGTTTTTTCAAAAATAAGGATAATTATCCCTATGACAAATTATCCTTATAGTTTTGCTTTATAGGGTGAAACAGAGCACCCGAAAACCATATTACAGGGATGATGAATTTCTTCTGAAAGTAGGTCAGAAGATAAGGGCGTGCAGATTAAAAAAGGGACTTACACAGACTGAACTGGCATTCAAATGCAATGATATCGACTACTCCCAAATAAATCGTGTGGAACTGGGTAAAGTGAACTTTTCTATATCTTTTCTCAATTTAGTGGCAGATGCATTGGAGATCCAACCTTCAGAATTACTGAATTAATACTATCATGAAATAAGAAAAGATAAAGGATTAAACAGCCCTTCTCTTTTCTCCTATCTCTTTTCACTCTTCTCCTTGCCTCCCTGCCTCTTTGCCTGGCTGTTATCTTGTTACTAGTAACTCGTTACTCTATGATTCTCAACTTGGCATAGTTAAGCATGATCTTCTTTTCTCCATTGAGCTGGAATTTAATGGTGGCAATGGGGTTATGCGCGGCGCCTTCCATCTTGAGTACTTCCCCAAAACCAAATTTCTGATGTTCGACACGCTGACCTGGCTTGAGATCTGTTGTATCGCTTGGCGTGAAATCAGCTGATGGCTGATGTACAACTGGCTGACTCACCGGTGGCGTTACCGGTAAATACGTTGGACGCTCGGGTTTCTTCGGCTCATTGAAATAGGTCTTGTTGGCATAATTGGTGGTTGGCTTGGAACCAAATCCACGCATACGCTCGGAAGCAGAGGGACCCGCACCTGCATTTCTGAAACCTCCACCTGCATAGGAACGATCAATATAATCTTCCGGCAGTTCATTGATAAAGCGACTCGGCTCATTTTGAACTACCTGTCCGAATTTGTACCTGGTATTGGCGTAACTAATCCACAGTTTTTTCTTTGCTCGGGTGATGACTACATAAAACAACCTACGCTCTTCCTCCAGTTCTTCACGGGTATTGATGCTCATGGCATTCGGAAACAACATTTCCTCCAAGCCCACGGCAAAAACACATGAGAATTCCAAGCCCTTAGCTGCGTGGATGGTCATCATCTTCACTGTATCTGCATTTTCATCCTTCTGATCAGAATCTGTCAACAACGAAATCTGCTGCAAATACGCTGACAACAATACATCCTCCCGTATAGGTCGATCTGGTATAGGTTCATTGACCTGATTTTCATCCCCCGTTTCTCCGTCTACCCGATTCACCGTTTCCCCGTCTCCCGTTTCTCCTTGTCCCTCCTCTGGAGCATCATCCAACACCACACCATCATCATCGATTTGGGCACGGTTTTGTTTATCATCCACCCACTCTTTGATGGAGTTCAACAATTCCTGTACGTTTTCGTATCGTTGAACACCTTCTGTACTCTTATCATTAAACAGTTCTTTTACCAATCCTGTTTGCTTGCCCACATGAAAGGCAACATCATAGGCATTGCTTTTTTGGAGCATGCTGGCGAAGCTCTTAATCATCAACACAAAATTCTCGATGGCTTCCAGTGTTCCGGCCTTGAATCCAAATTCTGTTGCCCTTGTCAGTACTTCCCAAAGGCTGATATTCTGTTCATTGGCCACCAGAACAAGTCGGTCCAAAGAAGTTTTACCAATGCCTCGAACCGGGTAATTGATAATTCGCTTCAACGCCTCTTCATCTCTGGGGTTGACGATGATCCTCAAATAGGCGATATAATCTTTGATCTCTTTCCGTTGATAGAAGCTGATGCCACCGAAGATGGTATATGGCAGGTTCATTCTGCGCAGGGCTTCCTCGAAAGCGCGACTCTGTGCATTGGTGCGATAGAGTATTGCGAAATCTTTGTTGAAGAAATGGTTTCTGAGTTTCTGCTCTTGTATGGTATCTGCGATGAATTTACCCTCATCGTTGTCTGTCATTGTTCGCACCAATCGGATCTTCTCTCCTTCACCATTTTCGGTCCACAACTCCTTTGGAATTTGTCCCTTGTTATTACCTATCACCTGATTCGCAACTTCTAGGATCTGTTTGGTACTGCGGTAGTTTTGTTCCAGTTTCACCACTTTCACATCGTCGTAATCTTTTCTAAACAGGAGGATGTTTTCAATGGTGGCACCCCTGAAGGCATAGATGGATTGGGCATCATCGCCCACTACGCAGACATTCTCATGAGCTGCTCCGAGCAACTTGATGATCTCATATTGGGCAGGGTTGGTATCCTGATACTCATCGATCATGATGTAGTTAAACTTATGCTGATACTTATGCAATGCATCTGGATGGTGCTTGAGGATCAGATAGAATTGAAGCAAAAGATCATCAAAATCCATGGCTCCGTTCTTGAAACAACGTGCAGCATACGCTTTATAAATCTGGGCGATGGCTGGCCTGTTGGCACGCGCATCCTCTTGCATCAATCCATAATCACTTGCATATTCTTCTGCAGTTACCAATGCATTTTTGGCAGAAGAAATCCTGTTGTAAACAGTTGATGGTTTATAAATTTTGTCATCCAGATGCAATTCATTGATCACTGTTTTCAACACACTTTTTGCATCATCTGTATCATAAATGGTAAAACTAGTAGGATAACCAATTTTGGTTGCCTCGGATCTGAGGATGCGTGCAAATACCGAGTGAAATGTACCGATGTATAGATTTTGAGCCTCATTACCACCCAGCATTTTTTCCACACGTTCTTTCATTTCCCTGGCAGCCTTATTGGTGAAGGTCAGTGCCAGGATACGGAATGAATCAACACCATTGGCCATCAGGTGGGCAATGCGAGTGGTTAAAACTTTGGTTTTACCGCTACCTGCACCAGCGATGATCATCAGCGGACCCTTCATATGCATCACTGCTTCCCGTTGTTGCGGGTTGAGCTCATTCAAGTAATTCGACATAAGATGCAAGTTACTTATTTGTTGAGAGTTGAAGGTTGAGAGTTGAGTGGATTATTTTTTCACATACAACTCTGGGTTAGGAGTTAGGAGTTAGGGGCTAGAATATTTTTCCTAACCCCTAACTCCTAACATCTAACCCCTCATTTGTTAAAGTTCTGTTTAAAGCCAATATCCCTTAAACCCCAAACGTTGATACAGGTCTATAGGTATGTTCGGGTGATACAGCCCTATAAACCTAAAACGTAAATCTATTATTATGAAGACAAAAAATCTGTTCCTAACTACCCTCGCAATCGTACTCAGTTTTTCAGTTGCCCTCACTTCATGTACAAAAAATGGTAACAATGCCGGAACACCGTTTAGCGTGATGTTGACCGATGCTGCTGGAGATTTTTCTGCAGTAAACATTGATATTCAAAAAGTGGAAGTAAAAGTGGACAATGATCAACAGCATTCCAATGATGATCGTTTTGGCGACAATGATGCCGACAACGATGACCATCTTAAAAGGAAAGATGATTTTGGAGAGTGGATTGATTTGAAATTTACACCTGGAGTAGTGGATGTATTCAAACTTCGCAACGGTGTTGAAACACAAATTGCTGCAGGAAATATCGTAGGAACTGTAAGGAAAATTCGTATCACACTTGGTACCAACAACGCAGTCACATTAACAAGTGGTCAAACCTTCCCTCTTACATTGATCAATGAAACAAATAATTTCCTTTACATTAAACTGCATGATGAACACAGAGGTCGTGGACCAGTTGCAGGACAACAGGTTTCTGTTGACTTTGACATCGCAAATTCAATTGCACTTGTAAATGGAGCATATGTATTGAGACCAGTACTTCGTCCCTTCTGTGATGCAAATTTCGCAGCAGCGGTTGGAAAGGTTCTTCCAGAAGGTATTAAACCAAGTGTAACTTTCAGCAACAACAATGGCTTCAACGCAATAGCTATTCCTGCTCCAAATGGTGAATTTATGGTCCGTGGATTGCAAGAAGGATCCTATACAGTTACTTATACTGCAACAGGTTATATTACTCAAACAAAATCTGTTACGATTAAGAAAGGTGAAGCAACCAAACTCGACCTCGTTACTCTTGTGAAATAGTAATTCGTACTACTGAAAAAGAGAAGGGAGAAAAGAGAAAAGTGAAAAATAACATTTCACAATTCACTTTTCTCCTTTCTCTTTTTTTTATCTACATCTCAGTTGGCTGTTCCTTGTGCCCTGTGCCTCGTATCTGGCTGTTTAATTTTTCTCTTTTCGTTTTTCTCTTTGCCTCTTTGCCTCTTTCCCTAGTTTTTCAACGCCTGCCCACTCCTCACTCCGGTATGCTTGCCCTGTTC
>CANFHO010000112.1 GCA_947447005.1 Chitinophagaceae bacterium | reverse complement strand
GTTGCCGGGTATTGGGTGCCGATATATCCTGCAAACAAACCATTTCCTGGATCTGGCACCGTAGGTGTTACTTCTAATTTCGTAGCATTATCCCATAAGGCATCTATCGTTGCGTCTATTGTTGGAGCAGTAGAAGTTTTATAACTGAGCAATTCATTTGTACTGGTTGTTGATGCTCCAACCACTTGATCTGTCTTTGTGCAATAGACAAAAACAATGGATACAGCCAAGAGCAGCGTTAAAACTTTGAAAACTTTCATATCAATGAGTTTATGGTGTAAAAAACTTTTACAAAAGTTTTACAAATGGTCATTTTAAAACATGACCAAAGTCATAAACTCACATGATTGACATAAGAATCAGATGAATTACTACCAAAAAATGAGATGAATAATCCTGTGGATTATTCAAATAGAATCATCAATTAAACTTAATTACCTCCGAAAATATCATCCATTTTATTGCGCTCTTCCTTCTTTTTAATACCAAAATTATAACGAAGGTTCAACCCAATTCGCCTGGAATCTGATGTACGCTTATTGAATGCCTCCAGGCTTCCCTGTTTCAAATGAGATGAGGTATTACTGGTAAAAAACAAGTCTTGAATGCTTACCGTGAACATCAGTTTTTTATTCAAGAAATAACGGGTGGCATTCAAATTCATCGAACCAAAATTGCTCAACTCATAAAAATTATAGTTGCCTCCTGTACGCATAAATCCATGCATGGAAAACTGAAGATTTGGAAATGCCTTGTATTGATGATAGGTGAAAAAGGACCATGATGCCCTTGAATAGTTGAAAGGCAATTTATCATACATCCCATTGTATATATTGTGGTTATACTGGGTGCCTGCTACAAAAAAATATTTTTTACCTGGAGGCACAGCACCTACCAACCTGAAATACACTTCTTTGTTCTTACCAAGATTGTCGTATGTCTGATAGGCCAATTGACTGTTTGTAGGAGACTTGTAAATAACCTGGCTAAAAATATCTTTTGTATCATTCAATCCAAAAGCAAAAATAGGGCGATCGTTTACAGAGATATTGGCTTCATAGTTTTGATTGAACTGTGGCTTCAATCCAGGATTACCCAATTCATACATGTATGGATTCAAAACACGAATGGCAGGATTTAAATAACCATAAGACGGTCTTGTGATGGTTCTGCGATACACCAGGAAGGCCCTGATTTCCCAATCACCCATTTTCATCAAATGCTTGCTCAGGTATACAAATGGGAATGGATCTGTTCTATTCAACTTGAATGAAGTATCGTTTGGAACACGCTGATGACCAATCATGTTGGTATTTTCCAAACGAACTCCTGTCTTTAAAATGAAGGAACCCATCGTTTTAGATCCTTGTAGATATGCTGCGTGAATATGCTCCTGATAATGATAGGCATTTGTGCGCCTTGCATCTACCACATTATTTCCTGTAACCTGATTATAATATCTGGTATTGTTACCAAACCAAACATTGGTGGTTTTAACACCTGCCTCCATGGTAAACTTCTTTTTGTACTTTCTGATAAGATTTGACTGGAAAGTAAAAAAGTTGGAGGTATTGTTGATCTGACCGTTGCTCAACATATCCAATGCAACGGGTGTAATTAATTGATTCAGTATATGTTGTTGATTGCTGTTCGGTACATAGGAATATGAAATATCATTTGTCCATTCTGAACCCAGGCTATCCATCTTGAGTTTGGATGAGAAACCCTGCGTGATATTGAGATTTGTTCCTTTATAATCTATTTGTGATCTGTTTGAACTGATTATACCGGATGTACTGATTTTATTGATGGATGCTGGATTTGAACCTTCATCAAATGAACGACCATAAGAAACACGGCTGTCGCTTGAAACCTCCCACTTGTCATTCAGCTTATAGTTGATACTATAGCCTATATAATTGCTATAGCCTGGATGTACATTGTATGGCTTTTGATACAAAACCGAATCCACTGAAAAGTATCTTCTGGAATTGGATTGATCATATGAATTATGACGCTCTGCATTGATACTCAAATTCGTAGAAAGGTTTCCGTCGCTATTATTCAAATTAAAACTGGAAAATTGATTGCCATATCTGCCCTGGTTCATTCCTGTATTGACACTTCCGGTCATCCCCAATTTTACATTCTTCTTTAAAACGATGTTTACAATTCCACCGCCACCAGATGCATCATACCTGGCTGATGGGGTTCTGATCACTTCAATTTTTTCAATGGAATTGGGAGGGAGACTTTTTAAAAGCGTAGCAATATCCGAACTACTCATTTTTTGCTCTCTTCCATTGATCCATACTGCCGATGGGGTGCTGTTGTTTAGCATTACATTGCCGTCCTGGTCTACATATAACCCCGGAATTTTTTCAATAACCTCATATGCATTTGTAGAACTTGTTGCCAGATTTTCCGGATCTACAATGGTTTTATCATCTTCTTGGCGCATCAATGGTTTTCTTGCAGTTACAACAATGCCTTCCATTGATTTTGCATCGACACTCATAGGAAAATTGAAACGCACCTGACCCTGACCAACTGTAATGTTTTTTTCGATGGTTTTATATCCAAGCGCTTCCACTTTTATACGATAAGCGCCAGACACCAATGTAACTATTGAATTTCCAAGTGTATCGGTAACGCGATTGAATGTTTTGGTTGAATCTTTTTTAGAAAACAATCCAATCGTAGCATTGGGCAACGGCACATAGTTGATATCCGTTACATGTATGCTGGTTTTGATATTTTGGGCAAATAATACGGAGGTAAAAAGACTCAAAAACAATGTAAATAAGATTCTCATAAAGTTCACTTCTCTTGCAACGCGTTTAAAAAGATGGCGAAGGTAGATAAATGTGCTGTCATTTTTATGTTTCCTACAAGACTGGTCGTACTTATTCTGCAACGGCATATATGCATGAGGATTGAATGAAGTACCTTCGCCCTGCCCTCAGATGCCATTGGATTATCGATAGGTATGGGCGCTGAAAAAAATCATGAGTGATTTTCTACACCTGAACGGGATATATAAACAAACTGGAAGCAATCTCCAGCCCACCACATTCACCATCAAGCAGTTTCAAAAAACAGCGATCATGGGTGAAACTGGTTCGGGTAAAAGCACTGTGATGAAAATCATTGGGGGACTTTCTCAACCAGATGGGGGCGAGACATTTTTTTTAGGTGAAAAAGTGAAAGGCCCAAATGATAAGTTGATACCAGGTCATCCAGGTATTGCATATTTATCTCAGCATTTTGAACTGTTCAACAATTACTATGTTCATGAGCTCTTGGAATATGCCTCTAAGTTGCCTGATGATGATGCAAATATCATCTTTGAGATTTGCAAAATTTCACATTTACTGAAAAGAAGAACGGATCAGCTTTCCGGGGGCGAAAGACAGAGGATTGCGTTGGCCCGAGAATTGGTAAGACTTCCAAAGTTGTTGTTGCTGGATGAACCATTTTCAAATTTGGACATGGTGAACAAACGAACCATCAAGCAAGTGGTTCATGATATTTCTGCTTCGCTGAATATTACTTGTATATTGGTTTCACACGACCCCGAAGATGTATTGTCTTGGGCTGATCAGGTATTGATTTTTCAAAATGGGGAAATGATCCAACAAGGAAGTCCGAAGGAGATTTATTTCAACCCCATCAATGCATATGCGGCAGCACTCACGGGTGATCATAATGTGATTGAAACAAGTTCCGTTCAACTGAGAAAGGCATTTGATATCCAGGACAATCATTCATCCATCATCAGGCCAGAACAGATTCAGATTACAGAACATGGAATTCATGCCGATGTTGTGAATGTTACTTTTTGTGGCGATCACACCAAATTGGAAGTACGAACACATGAACAATCACTGTTGATATTCGCGCTTTTTTCAAAAGTTGAAATTGGAGACAATGTGCGCATCTCATTATTGAAATAATCCTCTAAACGTATTGCTGGTTTTTTCAAATTGAATTTTGATGTAACTTATATCAAATTCATTTTGTCATGAAACAGCTGTTCATTCTGCTCCTTGGATTCATTTTATTTTCTTCCTGTAACAATCAATCATACGATACCATCATCCGCAACGGAATGGTGTATGATGGAAATGGAGGCGCACCATATAATGCAGATGTCGCCATTTCCAACGATACGATTGCATTCATTGGTGATTTGTCAAAAGCCGCAGCAAAGAACATCGTAGATGCCCATGGCATGGCGGTTTCACCGGGTTTCATCAACATGCTCAGTTGGTCGCCTGTAACCCTCATTGAAGACGGAAGATCGCAAGGGGATATCAGACAAGGTGTAACATTGGAAGTGTTTGGTGAAGGTGAAAGCATGGGGCCGCTCAATGCGAAGATGAAAGCAGATATGCAAAATGATCAGCCAGTATTCAAATTCAAGGTAGATTGGAATACACTGGGAGAATACATGCATTCGCTTGAAAAGCGTGGCATCAGTTGCAATGTGGCATCCTATGTGGGTGCAACCACCATTCGTACGTATGTGATTGGTGAAGACAACCGTGAACCAACGCCGGCTGAAATGGCGCAGATGAAAGCATTGGTGAAACAAGCGATGGAAGAAGGTGCACTTGGAGTTGGGTCATCGCTCATTTATCCTCCTGCTTTTTTCGCCAAAACAAGTGAATTGACTGAATTGTGCAAGGCAGCGGCACCCTATGGAGGTGGTTATATTTCACATATGCGCAGCGAGGCGAACCAATTTTTGGAAGCTTTGGAAGAATTGATCACCATTTCAAAAAATGCAGGAGTACATGGCGAGGTGTATCACCTGAAAGCAGCGGGTATTGCCAATTGGAGCAAGATGGATTCTGCGATCAAACGAATTGAACGGGCAAGAGCAGCAGGAATTGATATTGCAGCAAATATGTATACATACACGGCGGGTGCCACGGGACTCACAGCCACCATGCCACCCACCTTGCAGGATGGTGGTTTTGGAAAGTTATGGGAAAGGCTTCAGGATCCCAAGATCAGAAAAGAGATGATCAAGGCGATGCATACGAATACCAACGATTGGGAGAATTTTTATTATGGATCAGGTACACCGGAGAATATATTGCTGCTTGGTTTCAGGAAGGAGTCTTTGTTTCCATATATCGGTAAAACATTGGGGCAGGTTGCGAAAATCAGAAATAAATCACCTGAAGAAACTGCCATGGATCTGATTGTGGAAGATAGCAGTCGCGTTGAAGTTGCCTATTTCCTCATGAACGAAGACAATGTAAAAAAGCAGCTGGCCTTGCCTTGGGTAAGTTTTGGATCTGATGCAGGGTCGATGGCTCCTGAAGGAAATTTTATAAAGTCAAGTACCCATCCACGTGCCTATGGAAATTTTAGCAGGGTGATTGGTCATTATGTTCGGGATGAGAAAGTGATAACGCTTGAAAAAGCCATTCAAAAATTATCAAAAGTAGCCGCAAGCAGTTTGAACATCAGCAAGCGCGGAGAGTTGAAAGTAGGGAACTATGCAGATGTAATCGTATTTGATCCTGCGAAAGTAGAGGATCATGCAACCTTTGAAAAGCCGCATCAGTATTCAACCGGCATGATGCATGTATTTGTAAATGGCACTCAGGTACTGAAAGATGGGGAGCATACCAATGCAAAGCCGGGGAGGTTTATAAAGAGAAGAGAGAAGAGTGAAGAGTGAAGAGTGAAAGGCGAAAAGTGAAAGGAGAAAGGAGAAAAGTGAAAAGAGAAGAGAGAAAGGCGAAAAGTGAAAGGAGAAAGGAGAAAAGTGAAAAGAGAAGAGAGAAAGGCGAAAAGTGAAAGGAGAAAAGAGAAAAGTGAAAAAAGAAAGAAGTACAATCCCTCTTTTCACTTTTCTCTTTTATCTTTTATCTTTACTGATTCCCTCCACCTTGTCCACCACCACGTTGTGGCATGTTCTTCCTCATTTCCTCATAGAAGGTATTCACTGCTTTTACTTTTTCGTCGGTCAGCGGAATGGCCTTCAAATCCTTATCGCGCTGGTCGTTGATTTCTTTTGTTTTTGCTTTTCTGTCGTCATCGCTCATAGCTTGATCCTGACGCAGCGCCCTTGTTTTCATTTGAGCAGCAAAGTATACATCAATTACTTTATCAGCTTCAGCATCTGTTACAGAGGCTTGTTGGATCAACATTGGCTTTACACGCTCTTTCATACGGGCTTTCATAGCTTCCGGATCGCCGCCGCCTGGAGGTTGTGCATGGAGAGAAAATACGATGGCTGTCATGGCAACCATAAGTGACAAGATTTTTTTCATTTTTTAAGTTTTAAAAGTTAAAGAACAAGTATCTGTTGAAATGAATAGATGTCTAATTCTGCATCAACTTTCGTTGTCAACAGATACTATTTACAATTTAACATTTTTTGGGGTATATTTATGAATACAGATGTTGAAGCATCTACTATTGCCACATGAAAAGAATATTTAACCGCAGGCATTTCATACGAGATGCTTCATTGACGCTTGGTGCGCTTACATTGTCAAACAATGTATTGGCATCATCACATCTACCCCAAAACGCCATTTCGGGTAGAATAGGTATCATTGGACTGGATACTTCACATAGTGTTGCCTTTACAAAAGCACTAAACGGTTCAAGTCCATCAGATAAATACAATGGTTTCAAAATTGTTGCTGCTTATCCGCAAGGAAGTGCAGACATTGAATCTTCCGTAAAGCGCATCCCTGGATATACAGAAGAGGTTAAAAAACTAGGGGTTGAAATTGTTCTTTCCATTGAGGAGCTGCTTACAAAAGTTGATTTCATTTTGTTGGAAACCAACGATGGAAGACCGCATCTCGAACAGGCATTGCAAGTAATCAAAGCAGGAAAGCCTTTGTTTATTGACAAGCCTGTTGCAGGAACACTACATGATGTGATTGCTATATACAAAGCAGCTGAAGAAAATCATGTTCCCGTATTTTCCAGTTCATCATTGCGCTACATGGAAACCGCACAGGATGCGGCACATGGCAAGGTTGGTAAAGTTTTGGGAGCAGATACTTATAGCCCTGCCACACTGGAAAAAACACATCCTGATTTTTTCTGGTATGGCATTCATGGTGTTGAAATTCTTTATACTGTGTTGGGAAGTGGATGTAAGGAATTAACACGCACAAGTACAGAGCAAACAGATATCGTTGTTGGAATATGGAATGATGGAAGAGTTGGTACGTTTCGGGGTACAAGAACCGGCACCCATGATTACGGAGGAACCGCTTATGGTGAAAAAGGAAATCTGGTACTTGGGCCATTTAAAGGCTACGACAACTTACTTGACAGGATTATTGACTTCTTTAAATCTGGAATTCCACCTGTAAGCAAAGAAGAAACCCTGGAGATTTATACATTCATGGAAGCGGCAGACGAAAGCAAACGGAGAAAAGGGAAAACTGTTCTTCTGGAGGATGTATTTAAAAAAGCATCGCATTAAACATCGTTTGTCATCATAAATAAACTTGCATGAGAAAAAATGATTCACGTCGTACGTTCCTGAAAAAATCCACGGCCACTGCAGCAGCAGTTACCATTGGTGGAATTCTACCTGGTTTTTCAGCAAAGAATTACAGGCGTATTAAGGGTTCGAATGAAAAAATTGCCGTAGCCTCTATGGGAGTGAATAGTCGCGGCTTTGCCGTGGCCACCAACTTTGCTGCACAGAGCAATGCAGAGGTAATCCATGTATGTGATGTGGATTCAAGGGCAGCAGACAAATGCATCGATGCAGTAGAAAAAATTCAACATAAAAGACCAACTGCCACGCCTGATTTCAGGCATGCCCTGGAAGATAAAAATGTTGATGTGCTCATTGTAACGGCACCTGATCATTGGCATGCACCAGCAGCAATGCTTGCATGTGCTGCAGGAAAACATGTTTATTTGGAAAAGCCCTGTAGTCACAATCCGAATGAAGGAGAGATGCTTGTTCAATCAGCCAAAAAACACCATCGCGTATTGCAAATGGGCAACCAACGCCGTTCTTGGCCCAATGTTGCTGCTGCCATTGCAGAACTGCATGCAGGTGTGATTGGCAAACCATATTATGCAAAAACCTGGTATACCAACAACAGGGCATCCATTGGCATTGGAAAAGAAACGGCCATACCTGAATGGTTGAACTATGATTTATGGCAAGGACCTGCTCCAAGAAAAGCGTATAAAGACAATCTCATTCACTACAACTGGCATTGGTTCTGGCACTGGGGAACCGGAGAAGCATTGAACAATGGAACACATATGGTTGACCTTGCCAGATGGGGACTGCAGGTAGAATATCCAACAAAGGTCAGTTCCACAGGTGGGAGATTCCGATATCAGGATGACTGGCAAACGCCAGACACACAAATGATCAGCATTGAGTTTGGTAACAAGGGAATGATTACCTGGGAAGGAAGAAGTTGTAATGGAAAAAACAATGAAGGCACAAGTACAGGTGTAACTTTTTATGCCGAAAATGGTAGCATGACCATTGAAAGTGGCAATTCCTATAAGATCCATGATTTGAAAAATAACCTTATCAAGGAGGTTAAGAATGATCGAAACATCAGCACCAGCAACCTGGTAGATCCTGCGCAGGAACTGGATGCTTTGCATATCCAGAATTTCTTTGATGGCATCAAACATGGAGCGGCGGTAAAATCTGATATTGTCAGTGGCCATCAAAGCACCTTGCTAGTGCAATTGGGAAATATTGCCCAACGCTCAGGACATACCCTTCAGATTGATCCAACCAACGGACATATTTTAAACGACAAGGAGGCGATGAAATATTGGAGCAGGGAATATGAAAAAGGATGGGAGCCGAAGATTTAAGTAAAATACATTGAGTTTTTTCT
>CANFHO010000111.1 GCA_947447005.1 Chitinophagaceae bacterium | reverse complement strand
TTGGGTTCATGCCCAAATCTGCAAGACTTGATTTCCTAATGATACTGAAAAGAAGTACATCAAATAGATCAACAAAATAGCCGAGAGCACTTACAACCACAGCCATGTTTAATAGTCTGATTGAAGGGCTTGTTGCTTGTTTATCCATAAATATGTTTTGAAATTGTGTTTATGAGATGATAATTTAATTGATTCCATGTACAAATGAAATATAATAGATTGAACCAATGGCGGGTGAACCATAGGTTTGTGCAATTCGGTTATTCAAAATATTATTTCCTCCAACTTTAATCATCATGTCTTTTGCGGGAATTTTTTTATTGAACTGTACATCCAGCAAGGAATATGTTCTGATTCTACCAGGATTATTTCCGGTAAACGTCCCAACCCAATCAAATGCATTCTGCCAATGCCAACTCAAAAAAAATCCCATATGCTTATAGACATTTGAATTGCTGAAAATGGTATTGGATGAATAATTGGGTGTGTTGAATGGTGCTATCAAACTTGCATTGAGCGATTTGGCATTCAATTTGGCATGGGTAAGGTTGGATGAAAACTCATATCCCATGGGCATTCTGTATGTCACCCCAATTGAAAATCCATAGGAGGAAACAGTAGCATCTGAATTTGTGTACAATTGATACGTGGTTGATTTTCCTGCAAGAATTTCATCGGCTGCAACGGCTGAAGGCAATCCATTGTTGTCTGTAATTGGATTCGCGGTATGAACCACATTGGTGTTTACAATGAAATTTGAGTAACTGCTGTAATATGTATTTATATCCAGATAAACATGATGGTTGATGTCTGTTTTGTAACCAATTTCAAATGAATGTTGCCTTTCTGGTTGTATATACCTCACCTCTGCTTTTTTTAATAAACCCAGATTTGCTGAAAGAGCTTGTGTATAATTTTGTCCACCGGCAATACCCTGGTTAAACGCATTAGAAAACTGCGAAACAGATGCTGCTGTATACGAATTCTGATAAACCGTTAGCCCTTTGCTGTTATCAGGTGCTCCACCGAGCAAGGTTATCAAACCTGATCGTAAAAATATATATTGATCCACCGATGTGGGATTTCTGAAACCGGTTTGAAACGAGGTTCTTACAAAACCTGTCGGACTGGTTTGAAATACTATGCCAAAACGAGGAGTTACACTGCCCTGAAAGTTTTCGTTTTTGTCGTATCGAATGGATGAATTGAATTTGATTTTGTTCTTCAACACGGATTTTTGTGCCTGTAAAAACACACCAATTTCTTTATATGTGATGCCATGTGGCATGGCTTTGAACAGACTGCCATTGGATAAAACATTGTATATCCTCATACTTCCGCCGGCACTGATTTCAGCAACATGTTTTAATTGATTCAGGTCATATTGTCCTTCTGTATGAATAAAGGAACATTGTGTCAAAACCCTTGCTCCCAAAGGAACATAACTATTCCTGAAAAATTCTTTCTTTTCTTCAAACGCATTGCTTCCGGGTAGCAATCTTCCCTTGTCTGCATATTGTCTGGCACCAAGATGATCATTCCCTTGGATGCCTGATATTTGTCCCTTGAATGCATTTTCATACCGATTGAACCATGTCTGATCTGCTAAATCAATTGAAACAGGGTTTCCACTTCCATCCTGAACCCAACTTCTGTTGATGAATTGGGCAAGGTTACGGGAATTGAAATACTGATTCGAATTCTCCCAAATACGGTATGATCTAACAAAAAAATTATCACCTTTCAATTCAAGTTTGGCTGTGTTGAATTCATAATTTTTTGTGGAATAACGACTGCTTCCAGTATAGTTCATGTTTCCTTTCCCATAGCTTTGGAAGTAGGAGAGAACAAGATTTTCCCTGAATTTATATTGCAGGTTGATATTCCCCTTAAAACCAAATACCCGATAGTCGGCCAGATATTTTTCATCATAACCTGTTCTCGAAACCAATCCAATGCCTGGTATTGTCTTTTGGATTTCATCACCGTAAATATTCAAGCCATCCCTGGCAGGATTCAAAGGACCTCTTTGGGCGGCAGGCGTTTTAAAATTGACATCTGTTTGATCATTTGCATACCAGTCAAGCCCATTTGAATACCCAAGGTTAAACTTCAATGCAAATCGTTCCGAAAACTTTGTGGCATAACGTAAAGCCATGTCATTGTACCCATGAATTCCCGTTTCTTTGTCGTTCAGATGGTTGACTCCAGATTTAATCATCCAGCTTAATCCTGTATGTTTAAACGGGTCTTTGGTATGCATACTGAGCATGCCATTGAAGGCTGTTGGGCCATAAAGTGCCGAAGCAGCACCGGGTATCAATTCAGCATGTTCTATATCCAACTCTGTGGTGCCATATTGATTTCCCAAATTCCAACCCAACCCCGGAGCTTGCATGTCCATTCCGTCAATCAGAATCAAGAAGCGCGTATTCATGGTTCCTGCAAACCCTCTTGAATTGATTTGTTTGTAGTTCAAACCACTATTGACCATATCAATTCCTTTCAGGTTCTTCAAGCCGTCATAAAAATCAATTCCAGGGGTCTCCCTGATCGATTTTAACCCATATTTTTCAATGCTTACCGGGGAGGAGAGCAATTGTTCTGCCTTCCTGGAAGCAGATAAAACAATTTCATTCAGGTTTTCAATGAGTAGATCCAACTCAATTGTAACTGAAGTATCAATTTCAGTAATGGAAAATGACTTTTCATGATATCCAATAGCTGTAACAGTGAGTTTTGCAGATTCCTGTCCCGTATTCACCTGAACCAACGCACTCCCCTCGGTATTGCATACATATGATTTCGACCCAATCGACAGTTTTAACGTTGCACCAGCAATGGGCATTTTAGTAACTTGATCAATGACTGTAACCTTTAGATTTCGTGAATCCTGACCAAGAACTTGAAGAAAGACCATCGAAAATACAAGGATTGATAGAAACCTTCTCACATAACTCCCTTTCAGATTTACGACCATAAAACAACTGCTTTTTTAAGGCTACAAAATTCCTAAACGGATCGGGGGAGGGCAAATAATAGTGGAACGATCAAGTCCTGAATTCTAAAATCAGGACTATCTAGTCTTGAAAAAGTAAAAAAGCAAGCAGAAAGTATTCAAAATCAATGTAAAATGAACAGTTTTAGTTAGAAAACTCAGGCATCAACTTTGCTATGGTTTAAGAGATATTCAGACGGAGTGATGCCTGTTTCCGACTTGAAAGCATTGAAAAAATTGGATCGAGATGAGAATCCGGACTGAAACCCGATGCCTTCAATCGACATGGTTTCACTGCCCCCTTGTTCCAAGAGATTTTTAGCATGCTCTATTCTGAGTTGTTTCCGCAGGTCCGTAAACTTGGTTTTTAAAACCCTGTTCAGGCAATAATATAAATGATGTCGAGGCACTTCCAATTCCCTTGCAAGATCATCAATTGAGAAGGTTGGATTCAGAAAGCTTTTATGATTCTGTAGATGTTCAATCAAAAGAACAGACAATTCCGTAAAAGGCTCGTTCGCAATTTCAGGGTTGGTTTCGGTAATTTTTCGTAAGATTTCCTGCTCCTGTATGTTTAATTCAATTTCTTCATTAGCCTCTGATTTTCGAATGGTCTCATTGTTGCGCACAATGGGAAATCCATATAGAATCTGGGGAAAAGCTAGTAATGTCAATTGTAGTCCTAGCATAGCCCATGAACACAAATAACTATATATAGAATAAAATGCGTTGCTGGTATTTTGTGTTGAAATGGTGTTTAAAAAGAGAATCACAACTACTCCGGAATAGGTAATGCCAATCACGAACACAAAAAACAATAAAAATACCAGCCATTTAACAATGACATTATTTTGAATTTGAGGCGTAATATGCTTTTGAGATTTGCGACGTTTATATAGAAAAATTCCGGTAGCAATAGAATACAGGGCAAGCAGTATACTTCTTGAAATTAAACTCAGTGCCGGAGGTACAAACCAATTGAGTTCAAGCGCAGCAACCTTTTGAGGGTCCAATGTCAGAATTTCAATGATGTGAATTTTATGCTCAAAAGGAGTTATCCAATAAGGGAAAACATTGAGCACCATGACTCCAAAGGGTATAAAATGGATTAGATCCAAAGGTTGTAATCGGAAATTATCCCTCAAGGTTCCTCTCACATAGAAAAACAAAAAAGCTCCGGGAAGAAAAAACAACGGAGAGAGGTTATTAAACAACAATGCGCTCAAGATAGGATGCGATTTTTCAATCAAGACAGAATGTGAAACGCCATGAATGGAAATGATGAAAATAAGAATGGTCAGATATATGCTGGTCTTATTATGCCTCCAGTTGTAATAAGAAGATATCAGCGAAATCAAAATACCTGCGATAGAGATATAAAGAAGCATATCTTTTATTGTAATTTAAAATGGACCATTTGGTTGATTCATCTTTGCAAAAGTAATAAGATTCATGGCTATATTTATCATATGAAAAAGGTCATTTCCCTCACCTGCATGATCATCCTTTTCTTGTTGGTGTCCGTTCTATCAATTGCCCAGAATACCAAAGAGATTAATATTTTGGCTGGTCAACCAGATAAGCAAATCAGTCCCAATATGTGGGGTATTTTTTTCGAGGATATAAATTTTGCTGCTGATGGAGGCATTTATGCTGAATTGGTTAAAAACCGTTCATTTGAATTCACCAATCCAACCATGGCCTGGAAGGAAATTGAAAAGGGTGGTGCAATAGGCACAATTCTGGTGCAAAACAGGGGAGCATTATTTCAGGAAAATCCACGTTACGCCAGTGTTACCGTGAAACCTTCCGCAGGAACCTATATTTTATCCAACGAGGGTTTTCGAGGCATGGGCATCAAAGCAAATAACCAATACGAATTTTCTGTTTTGGCAAAAAGAACCTCTGGTGATCTTGAATTTTCTATTCAAGTGGTGTCTGAAAAAGGGGAGGTGATTGGTGCTGCTAAAGTGAATGGATTCAATCAGGATTGGAATAAATTAACGGCTTCGTTTACATCTGCAAATACAGACCCTAAAGCACATCTGGAGTTGGTTTTCAAAGGATCGGGCACACTGGATATGGACATGGTTTCCCTGTTTCCCAAAGAAACCTGGAGGGGTAGACCAGGCGGTTTACGCAAAGACCTGGTTCAATTGCTGGCAGATCTCAAGCCAGGGTTTGTTCGCTTTCCGGGCGGATGCATTGTAGAAGGAAAAGACTTGGTCAACAGATACCAATGGAAAAATACAGTGGGGCCTATTGAAAAACGTAAGCTCATTATGAATCGCTGGAACGTGGAGTTTAAAGCACCACGAGATGCTCCGGATTACTTTCAATCTTACGGACTCGGATTCTTTGAATATTTTCAACTGGCAGAAGACCTCGGCTCAGAACCCTTGCCCATCCTGAATTGTGGCATGGCCTGTCAATTCAATTCAAGTGAGGTAGTAGCCATGGATCAATTGGACCCATATATCCAGGATGCATTGGATCTGATTGAATTCGCGAATGGTTCCGTGAACACAAAATGGGGTGCTTTGAGGGCGGAGATGGGACATCCTGCTCCTTTCAATCTTAAAATGATGGGTGTAGGCAACGAACAGTGGGATCCACAATACGTAGAAAGATATAAGGCATTCGCAAAAGTGTTGAAAGCAAAATACCCTGAAGTGAAACTGGTAACATCTTCAGGCCCTTTCTCTGATGGTGAAATGTTCAATTATTTAAGTGCAGAAATGAAATCGCTGCATGCCGATATCGTGGATGAACATTACTATCGCTCTCCAGAATGGTTCTTTCAAAATAGCTCCAGATACGACAATTACGATCGCAATGGACCCCAAATTTTTGCAGGAGAATATGCCGCACATTCAAAAGATGGAAAAGATCCAGAATCAAGAAATACCTGGTACAGCGCTTTGTCGGAAGCGGCTTTCATGACAGGGTTGGAACGCAATGCGGATATGGTTCGAATGGCTTCTTATGCACCACTGCTTGCTCACGTGGATGCATGGCAATGGAGACCTGACCTGATTTGGTTTGACAATCTCACATCCATTGGTACACCCAATTATCATGTTCAAAAACTCTTTTCCAATAACAAGGGAACATATTCAGTACCTGCATTGACAAATGGTAAAGTATTGAATGGTTTGGATAGCGTTTATGCAAGTGCTGTGGTGGATTCTGGAAAAAATGAATTGATTGTTAAAGTGGTCAATATTGCATCTGTATCTAAAAATTATTCATTGAATATTCAAGGTAAGAAACTCAATGGACCGATCAATTGTACAATAATCAGTTCCTCCGAAAAGTTTGTGTACAACGATCTGCATGCCCCATCTAAGGTTGTACCTGTTGATAAATCAATCTCAGCATCAAAAGGGAAAGTCAATCTGGATCTTCAGCCCATGTCGCTGAATGTCATTCACATTCCACTTAAAAAGTAATATCATGTTTGTCATACCATCTAAAATGAAAATCATTTCAAAAAGATTCATCCTTGTTTTTTTCATGTTGTGTTTATGCTTCAATATTCACGCACAACAAAAAACGAATGATCCTGAACGGGTGAAATGGTTTCAGGATCTTGGATTCGGAATGTTTATTCATTGGAATGTGGATGCGACTCTTGGTGCCGTCATCAGTCACTCCCTCTCTGGTGCTTCCAATGAATATGTTGAAAAATATTTTAACACTTTGCCTGAGTTCTTTGATCCACAAAAATTTGATCCTGCGAAATGGGCAAAACTGGCAAAGTTGGCAGGTATGAAATATGTTGTTTTTACCGCAAAGCATCATGCTGGTTTTTGCATGTGGGATACCAAAACAACTGATTTCAATGTGATGAAAACTCCATTTCACAGGGATATCACAAAAGAATTGGTCACTGCTTTTCGAAATGAAGGGATAGCCATTGGTTTCTATTTTTCACCGGAAGATTTTAATTATTTCCATAAGAACAATATACCCATCGGACGATTACAGCATCCTCAACATTATCCGGTCAATAACCCCGGCTTAATGAAATATGATAAGGATCAACTGAAAGAACTCTTTACAAATTATGGTAAAATTGATATTGCCTTTTTAGACGGACCCGGTGATGGATTACGAGAATTCATCTGGTCTATACAACCGAATGTTGTCATTACGAGAGATCTGATGAAAACCCCTGAACAGTCAACTCCAAATGAGCCATTGCCCAGGCCTTGGGAGGCTTGTTATACCATGGGCACAGATTGGGGATATAAGCCAACAAATGATCCTCATAAAACTGGTACGCAAGTCATCAATATGTTGATTGAAATCAGAGCAAAAGGTGGAAATTTTTTATTGAATGTAGGGCCAAAACCGGATGGCGAAATACAAATTGAACAGGAGTCCATTTTGCGTGAAGTAGCCCTTTGGAATTTCGCCAACAGTGAATCAATTTATACTGTGAAACCATTGCCAACCATCAAAGAGGATAACATCTGGTATACACAATCCAACGACGAAAAATTCATCTATGCATATGTCACAAGAAAAGATGCAGATTATTGGAAATATGGGGAACGTAAAACCTTTACACTCACTCATATCTTGGGAAATCAGCAAACGAAAGTAGAAGTATTGGGTTTTGGAGAGACATTGGTTGAATACAAACAAGGGTTTGATCCCAAGACCTACGTTTCTCCCACACCACTTGGATTGGTTATCAGTGCTGTCAATGGACAACGTTTCTACACCAATAACAAATGGCCTAATACGGTTGTGCTGAAGATTTCAAATGCTGCGTATCGGAATACCGATATAGGCGTTTCTAAACAAAATACCATGGATGGCGCTAAATAGAAAATGTATTATTGATTCAGCATATAGGTTAGAATTTTTGATTAATAATTTTAACGTAATTTATTCATTTCAAATTTGACATTTCTTTAGGTTTGTTTCAACTTTATCCCATGAGAAACATCTACTCAATTTTAGTATGCTTGTCTGTCATGCTTCAATCTGCATGTACAAAAAATACACTCACAGGAAAATCGCAATTATCCCTCGTTTCCGAAAAGGATATGCAATCCTTGTCATCCACGCAATATTCTGATTTCATCAAAACACATCAGGTAGTTGCATTGAGCAACAGTCAGGCTGCCATGGTTAAAAGGGTAGGCGTGAAAATATCACAAGCAGTCGACAAATATTACACAGACAAAGGTAATAAAGCTGTCCTCAATGGTTATGCATGGGAATACAATTTGGTAAAGGATTCTGCGGTCAATGCATGGTGTATGCCTGGAGGGAAGATTGTTGTGTATACAGGTATTCTTCCTGTAACATTAAATGAAACCGCATTGGCCATTGTCATGGGACATGAAGTATCGCATGCACTACTGCAACATGGGAATCAGCGTATGAGCGAATCCCTCATACAGCAATTGGGTGGTGTTGCTCTTTCTGTAGCAATATCAAAGAAGCCTGCTGAAACTCAGAATATATTTATGAATGCTTATGGCATCGGAACAGAAGTGGGAGTGATGTTGCCCTTTTCCCGAAAACAAGAATTGGAAGCGGATAAATATGGATTGATCTGGGCTGCCATGGCAGGATACAATCCCAATGAAGCGATTCCGTTTTGGGAAAGGATGCAGAAGCTTTCTGCCGGTCAGGCGCCTCCAGAATTCCTGAGTACACACCCATCCGATGAAACACGCATCCAAAAATTAAAACAGTACTTGCCAGAGGCATTGAAATATTACGGGAAATAGTTGGAATCGTTGAAGGGGTTTAAATTGTTGAAGTATACACTCTTCAACAATTTAAACCCCTTCAACGATTCCAACTATTTCCCGTAATATTTCAATGCCTCTGGCAAGTACTGTTTTAATTTTTGGATGCGTGTTTCATCGGATGGGTGTGTACTCAGGAATTCTGGAG
>CANFHO010000110.1 GCA_947447005.1 Chitinophagaceae bacterium | reverse complement strand
GCACGCATAACGGGATCGATCATTCTGTTGGCTTCATCATCGTTGATGAATTTAATGGCATCTGGATCGAATTTAAGTGTGCGACCCAATTGCAGGGCAATCTTACCCATGTTGATCAAGGTGCAAGAGCGGAATCCATTTTGCTCGTTTAAAGCAAATGGCGTCCTGTATTTCACAGAATCCAGGAAGTTCGTGACTTGTGGAGCAGGATCCGGCATCATCGCTAATTTCTCCTTCAGGTTCGGAATATCCGATTTGAAGCCTGCATATAATTTTCCTTTAGGTCCTTCGATGTATGGTGTATTCGGATCTTTTGCTTCACCATCGAGAATGATCTTACAACCATCTGCGTAGGTGTATGTAATCTTTCTGAACGTACCACATGCATCAGGGTGTTGTTGTTCAGCATCTACTTCCACCATAACTGGACTCGTTTCATCCTTGCCCAGGAAGTATTGGATTGGATCAAGATAATGTTGTCCCATATCTCCAAGTCCTCCTCCATCATAATCCCAGTAGCCGCGGAAGTTCACATGTACGCGATGTGCATTGTATGGTTTGAAAGGTGCAGGTCCGAGCCAGCGATCATAATCCAATGTTTCAGGAACAGCTTGCTCTTCCAATTTTGTTTTTCCTACCCAATAGAATTTCCAATCGAACCCAGTTGATTTACTAACAGTAACGGTAAGTGGCCATCCTAGCAAGCCTGATTCAACCAATTTTTTGATGGGCTTTACGGTTGTATTCATTCCGTAAAAATTATCTTCGAACCTAAACCAGGTGTTTAGTCGGAACATTTTACCATATTGAGCCATAGCTTCTTTCACACGAAGACCTTCACCAATGGTTCGGGTCATGGGTTTTTCGCACCATACATCTTTTCCGGCTTTTGCAGCTTCTACAGACATGATGCCATGCCAATGTGGAGGAGTAGCAATGTGTACGATATCAACTTCAGGAAGTGCTATCAGTTCACGATGATCGTGAAAGGTTTTTACACCTCCTCCCACTATTTTAGCAGCACCATCCAAGTGTGTGGAATCCACATCACAGAGGGCTACTACACGGGTTCCTGCATAATTAATATGATTACGACCCATTCCACCAAGGCCAATGATTCCTTTGGTGAGTTGATCGCTTGGGGCAAGGAATCCTTTACCCAATACATGACGTGGTACAATAGAAAATCCAGTTGCTACCAGTGCAGCATTTCTGAGGAATTTTCTCCTGTTTTGATGAGGGGAAGACTTCATAAAGATGGCAATTGATTGTCTTTTAAAGATAAAGAATTCAGTTGAAAAAGGTTGAGGGAAGTTTAGGGAAGTTGAGAGAGGTTAACTACCCCGTCTCATACGCTGTGCTCTTCGTACATCGTATGAGCCACCCCTCCTTTCCCAGACGACTCGCAATTCGTGCGACAGGTTGGACAGGAGGGGAATTTAAATCAAGATTTGGGAGGTTGAAGGGGTTGAAGAAGTTGAGGGAGGTTTAGGAAGAATCAATAACTTTATACATCAACATTAGAAAATGATATACGAACATAAAAAGCAGCCCCTGGCCAGTAGCAAGGTATTCTTCCGGAGAATGATTTGGAATTTGATCCTATCTACAACCATCCTAGGAATATGTTTGATGATTGGAGTGGTAGGATATCATTTTTGGGCACCAGCCAATTGGCTTGATGCATTGCATAATGCGTCTATGATTTTAAGTGGAATGGGACCAGTCATTGAGATCAAAACAGATGCAGGGAAATGGTTCAGCAGTTTTTATGCATTATTCAGTGGAATCGTATTTATTACAAATATTGGAATCATCCTCGCACCGGCCGTACATCGTTTGTTTCATGCGTTGCACGTGGAGGAGGATTGAGAAATGTTTAGGGAGGTTTAGGGAGGTTAAATTAACTTCTCTAAACTTCTCTAAACTTCCCTCAACCTTTCTAAACTTCCCTCAACCTCACTTAACCTTTAACATAGAAACCCAACGGCAACAGCGTAGCAATGCTCTCACGCCATAGCCAATAACCAGATTGTTGAAGATTCAACACATCATAATAAGATCCATTGAATAAAACAATCACAGGCTGATCTGTTTTGAGGTTCAACATGGAAATCAGCTCTTGTGAAAGAAATGGATTGTGACGTTTAAGTTCCGGTCGGCCTTCAAACATGATATCCGGATCAATCTTTACAAAAATTTGTCCGTCGAATGACATGGCCACCGTCATGCTATCCACGGCAAATGCAACGCTATCGGCTGTCAGTGTTTTCGGGATTCTTGCAAATACATTTCGGGTGCTGGCACCCAGCAATACAGAATTAGGAGCAGACTTAAGCATGAATCCATTTTCTGCCAATGTATTGCGGTATAGGCTTCTGAAAAAGTGATTTACAGAACCAAAGAAAGCCATTTCCCTGTTGCGTTGCCAGGTGTCTTGCTGCTTGGGACCATCAGGTTTCAATTCTGTGAAAAATGGATGACCTGCATACGAAAATGAAGATGCAGTGTGATTGGCATCAAAAACAACCAGATCATATTTAATGAGGTAGCCCAGCGCATTGTTGCGAATCAATATAGGTTCGTCTGAAAATGCAACTACTTTGTCGCTGGTTTTATAGTTTCTAAAATGTATCTGGTTTGTATTTAAGATCTTGCATTGGCTCGCAAAGGGTGCATTCCCAAATACAATTCGTTTAAAAAAATCACCCCATACATTCCAACCTTCAAGTGTATATCCTCCTACACTCACTTCCTGCAAATCAACAATTTTCTCTTGCAGGGAAATCTCTTGCAACATGGAAGCCTGAGATATATCGATTGTCTTTTGAAATGTTGTAAACCCAATCGAAGAAACCACCAGGTCTATTTTTTGTAAAGCAGGCAATCTCAGTTCAACCAGGCCTTCAGCATTGGTCAAAGCACCAATGGAACTGTTATCAATGTATACACTTGCTCCTGCAATAGGCCTTCCATTAGACGCTGCAATTACTTTTGCCTTCAGAACATGTTGTCCTTGAATGATAGAAGAGCAAAACAGGCTTAAAATAAAAAGGCAGGTCCGCATGGAAAATTTTGTATGAAATTATTGAATCCTTGATACAAAATTACGTGCGACCTGCCTTTGAGAAAAGATATTTTGATTAGAGATCCGTAATCAACTTGAATTTAGGAACAAGTGATTTCATGACACTCCAAGCAACCAGGTATGCCAATGCACAGAAAGCGAACATAATACTATAACCGGTTTCAATATGTCCTTCTGCTTTATAATAATCGAATAGCCAACCACTGATTTTTGTAACCACTACACCACCAATACCACCGGCCATGCCACCGATGCCGATGACAGAAGCAATTGCTTTTTTAGGGAACATATCAGATACAGTTGTATAGATATTTGCACTCCATGCTTGGTGTGCAGCTGCACCCACTGCAATCAGCAAAACAGGAATCCAATAGCTGATGTAGCCGAAAGGTTGAGCAAGCAATACTACCGTTGGAAAGAAAGCGATGATCAACATGGCCCTCATTCTTCCCAAATAAATATTGTATCCTTTGTTGATGAAGTACATAGGGAACCATCCACCGCCAACGCTTCCAACTTGCGTAATACTATACAGGACCACCAATGGAATGGTGATTTGAGTGCCTGTCATTTGATATTGATCTTTCATGTAAGCAGGAAGCCAAAATAGGAAGAACCACCATACGCCATCGGTCATGAATTTACCAAAAGAAAAAGCCCATGTTTGTTTGTATTTGAAAAGCTGAAGCCAATTTACTTTTACATCCTTGTTTGAATCATTTGCATGTTCAGCTTCTTCATCTGATTTGATATATTCAAATTCAGTTGCAGACAACCTTTTTTGCTCTGCAGGATTTGCGTATATATACATCCAGAAGAATAACCAAAGAAATCCTATTCCACCAATAACGATGAATGCAGCTTCCCAGCCCCAGGTTTTAGCAATCCAGGGAACGCTTAATGGAGCGAAAACGGCTCCGATATTTGCCCCTGAGTTGAATATCCCAGTAGCAAAAGATCTTTCTTTCTTAGGAAAATATTCTGCAGTTGCTTTGATGGCAGCAGGAAAGTTACCGGCCTCACCAAAAGCCAATAATGCCCTTGAAAAAATAAATCCTAAAACAGATGCTGGAACAGCAGCGAGACCTACCCATCCAAAAACACTTAAGATCGTATTTCCGATTGGCAGTGCCCATGCATGAATCATGGCGCCAAGCGACCAGACCACGATGGCAACAGCATATCCTTTTTTGGTTCCTAATTTATCAACTACCCTTCCTGCAAAAAGCAAGCAGATGGCATATGTAAATTGAAAAGCTGAAGCGATATTGGCATATTGTGTGTTGGTCCAGCCAAATTTGTCTTCCAACATTGGTTTCAACAAGCTAAGAACTTGTCGGTCTAGATAATTAATTGTAGTAGCGAAGAAAAGAAGTGCACAGATCGTCCATCTGAAACGACCGATTTTAGTTGTTGAGCCCATAGTTTAATTTGTTCAAGTTTGCCAATCGAAGTAGTTAACGTTATTGTTATAGCAGATATCCTCCACCATTTTTCCTAACCATTCCATTTCTGCAGGCAGTTCTCCTTCTTCTACTTCTGTTCCAATGAGATCACACAAAATCCTTCTGAAATATTCATGTCGTGGAAACGACAAGAAACTTCTGGAATCTGTCAACATGCCAATAAACCTGCTGAGGAGTCCCATATTGCTCAAGGCATTCAATTGTTTGGTCATTCCATCTTTCTGATCCAAAAACCACCAGGCAGATCCAAATTGGATTTTACCAGGTGTTGACCCATCATTGAAATTACCGATCATCGTAGCCATCAACTCATTGTCGGAGGGATTCAAATTATACAGAATTGTTTTTGTAAGTCTGTTATTTGTTTCCAATTTGCCTAAGAACTTCGCCAATGGCTTGGCTTGGTCAAAATTACCGATGGAATCCCATCCAGTATCGGGACCAAGCTGTTTCAACATCCTGCCGTTGTTATTTCTCAACGCGCCCAGATGATATTGCTGCACCCAACCCTTTTCATGATCAAGTTCAGCAAAATAGACAAGCATTGCCGATTTGAATTTACGTTGTTCCAACAGATCGAGCTCATTTTTTTGCAATAATTTTGAAAATATATTTGCTATTTCGTTTTCGTTGTAGTCTTCAGCATAGATTTCTTCTATACCATGATCAGATACACGACATCCCATAGAAGCAAAGAAATCGTGACGGTTTCTGATAGCCGCATAGTACTCATTGATATTTCCAATAACCATACCTGAAGCAGCTTCCAGCTTCTTTAGGTATTCCAAAAATACATGAGTTGAATTCACATTCATGGCATGATCTGGCCTGAAAGCCGGAATCATTTTTATATCTGCACCTTCATCCATCATTTTCTGATGATATTGAAGATCGTCGATTGGATCATCTGTTGTACAAATCAGCTTAACATTCATTTTTCGAAGCAGACTTCTAACAGAAAATTCTTTTGTTGACAGTAATTTATTGCAATGCTCATAAATCCTTTCGGCACTGTCTGAATTCAACAATTCTTTCACTCCAAAATAACGTTGCAACTCCAGATGCGTCCAATGATACAATGGATTTCTCATGGTATATGGAACCGTTTCTGCCCACTTCTTGAATTTTTCAAAATCCGATTGCTCGCCGGTAATATAACTTTCATCTACACCATTGGTTCGCAGGGCTCTCCACTTGTAATGATCACCATACAACCACACTTCGGAAATAGTATTGAATATTCTATCTTCCTGAATATCTTTTGGAGAAAGATGGCAATGGTAATCGATGATTGGCATGTTGGCCGCATGTTCATGATAAAGTTTCTGTGCCGTTTTGGTTTTTAGCAGAAAATTTTCATCCAAGAAAGGTTTCATTCGAATCGTTCGTTTTGAATTTTATTTGAATATTGATTATATGATTGATCGTATGCCATGATGCTGAATGGCAGTAACAGCTGAAACAACAGCATGTGCAAGTCCGTTTATTTGACTAAGGTCTTCACCCCAAATTTGTACATTCGATAGAATGTCTGACACCACTTGATTTACATCATCATTCTTCCATGTATCATGCAAAATAGAAGCAAGATCATCTGTCAATGGCAGTAAGCCATCAGGCAACTGCATTTCAAAATGACCTTCAATTTGTTTTGTTTTCATGCAAAGTATATATGCACACAAACCTATGACCATGTTCTTGGGAAGCTCCTGATTCATGGTACTAGCTTTCTGAATTAATGGAATACAACGGGTTTTCATTTTAAGCGTAAACTGCGCAGAGATGCTATGCCATTTGTGTTCCAGAAATGGATTGGAGAATCGATCGATTACAGCCGCAGCAAATTTATCAGCTTCTTCCCTTGTGATTTTTCCATCTGCTACAACAGATGCAATTTCAGATTGTGCAAGCTGCTGTATGAAAGCCAGCACTTGTGGATCGTTCATGGAATCCTTTACCAGGTTCATTCCCGAAAGGAGCGAAACACCGCAACTGAATGTATGTGTAGCGTTCAGCAAACGCAATTTGATCTCTTTGTATTTTTCGATTGAAGGAACAATGAAGGCGCCATTTGTTTTGGAGCAGAATGTAAGAGTATTGTGCACTTTCGGATTGGATGATTCGATGGCCCACAATGCATAGGGCTCAGCCATGATCATAAGATCATCTTCATAACCCAACAATTCAGATGTTTCAGTTTGAATTTCTTTCGACAATTTTCCTGGCACGATGCGATCAACCAAGGTATTGCAGATGGGATTGCATTCAATCAACCAAGAAATAAAAGCATGATCAAGATTGTTATGCCGTGCCAATTCATTCAATACTTTAGATAATTTGGTTCCATTTCCTTCAATCAACTCAGTTGTCAGAATGACCAGACCCTTTTCTTTGTTTCCACTGAAATGTTGATATCGGGTATATAATACCGATAAAAGTTTTCCTGGAAAAGAAGAAGGATGGGGAACATGAATGGATTCTTCCACAAATACAATACCCACTTCTGTAGTGTTTGAAATCACCACTTCAAGCTCATCAGATTTTGCTAGTTTGATGATTTCATTCCAATCAATTGTTGCTGAAACAACACGCGAAATGGAGGCATTGACATGGTATTCTTCAACTAGTTTTCCTTCCTTGACTCCCTTCACGCACAAGGTGTAAAGTCCATCCTGGTCTGCAAAAGCATCGGTTGATCCATTGGCGGTAGATTTTACAACCACTACCCTGCCTTTGAAATTTCCATTCCTGTTGGCTTCGTGGATATATTGATCAGGGAGCCCACGTAATAAAACTCCAGTTCCAAATTGCAAAACCTTTTCCGGATATGACAATTGCTCTTGTGTAGGCAACTTTAATTTTTCAGTTGTGTTCAGTCCCTTCAGTAATTCCAGATCTAATTTCATTATTATCAATTATACTGATATCATTTTCATGTAATTCGAAGTATGAAAGTGATTTCCCTTCTCATTATTTTTTATTTGCCTGTGAAAGCGCCCATTTCACCAGTTCTTCAGCGGCCTCATAGTTTTGAAAGTTTCTGCCAATTCTTCGCCCATCGAGGTATTCATTATAAATCCATGGATCTCCCAACGCATAAACCGTTCCTTTACCATATTTGGTAACGGACATAATATTTGCATTCCCTTTGGTTGCGATTACCTCTGCTGGAGCCACAAGTGTAAGCGTGCTCAATTCCTTGATGTACAGTTTTTTGCTTTCTCCAAAAACGGGTGAGTTGGCAGGAGTAATAACAGTACCCATTTCAAACTGATCCTTTATTACGGGATTAAAGAGATCATGATTGAATGTAACACCAAATTTATTTGCTAGAATATTGAAATTGGTAAGTTCTGTATTAGAGGAATCATTGGTCAACATTAACAGAACACCACCTTCTTTTACCCAGTTGGCAATGGCAGTTGCATCTGCTTCATTCATGTAATTAGGTGATGCCGTTTCTTTTTGAGTATCCGGATCAACCATGATATAGACATCCGCATTTTTTAATACGTCTGGTGTTGGTCTTTTAAAAGATTGTACTCTTTCAACACCAAATTTATCAAACATGCTTCCCCACATAAAATATCCTCCGTTGTCACGCTCATCCCAAACATAATGCCAATTCACATTTTCGCCAGAGGCGTCTTTGCGAAATTCATTATTGAAATAGGTATCCAGATATACTTTTTTACCTTTTGCAACATTCCTGGTTGCCGCCAATTCCATTTCATCGGCACATAATATGGCTGCACCTAAACCTTTAGGATCATTCAAGATGACGCGTTCTGACATATAGTATTCGAAACTTCCATCCCTGTATGGATTGCCACCAAGACCAGAAACAGTGACCGTTCCTTTCAGTTGTACATACCCTGCAGAATCGATGATGAATTGCTTTTTGATGCCTTCATATGCTTTTACAGCAGATGCATAATAAATTTCAGGCAGATACCCCAAACGAACGCCACGGGCCAATGTATAGGTCATCATGCATGAACCAGATGCTTCAGGATAATTTGGTTTCCTTTCCTTTTGATCAACAATGTCATACCAAACACCTGTTGCAGGATCTTGTACTTTTACCACAGCAGCTGCATATCTTTTTAAAATATCAACCAGCTCTTTTCTACCTGGATGTTCTTTTGGGAAGAATTCGAGTACATCGATCAACGCCATGCCAAACCAACCAAGACTTCTTCCCCAGAAATGAGGAGATGTTCCCGTTTCTTTGTTTGCCCATTTCTGGTCTTTCTTTTCATCCCATCCATGGTATAACAAACCTGTTTTAAGATCACGGGCATGTTTTTCCATCAGTCTAAATTGAAGTACGATATCATCCCATGCAGATGTTTCATGCATCAGATTTGCATATTCAGCGATGAATGGCTGAGCCATATAAAGTCCATCCAACCACATTTGAGAAGGATAAATATTTTTATGGAAGTATCCTCCTTCGGATGTTCTTGGTTGT
>CANFHO010000109.1 GCA_947447005.1 Chitinophagaceae bacterium | reverse complement strand
GGCTATGGCACCTATGAAACATATTTGGGTGAAAAAAAGGAAAAGGGTCCTAGTCGCTCCGAAGGCGGCGAATTGGGCCTTCATTTCCAGAATTGGTTTGATGCCATTCGCGCCAGAGATATGAGCATTCAACATGGACCAGTACAAACAGGCCACCTTGCTTCTTCACTTGCACACCTTGGAAACATATCTTACAGACTTGGACGTCAACTTGAGTTTGATCCGGTTGCCGAAAGATTTATTGGTGAAGGTGAAAATGAAGCAAACAGTATGTTGAGCCGCGATTACCGTGCACCATATCTTTTGCCAGACATCATTTAACGAGTTGCGCTTTTAAAAGAACAATAAAAAGAATCCCCTCCAAACCAGGAGGGGATTCTTTTATTTTGTATCAATCAAGACTAGATTTTTTAAAACCACACTGTCTTTTCATTTAATCTTTCTTTTTAAATCGAATCCAGCTCTACTATCTTTGCGTTTCACAAATGCAACAGCCTTCTTTTTTATTGACTACGCTCAACGCCAAATACATTCACATGAATCTGGCGATCAGGCTGCTCTATGAACTGAATCATACAGACGAACGCTTGTCATGGAAGGAATTTGTGATCAAGGAAGATCCACATGTCATTGCAGAATATTGTTCACAATATGATGTAGTCTGTTTCAGCTGTTATATCTGGAATATACGTCAGACGCTTGCTACAGCTGAATTGATCAAACAGAAAAATCCCAACACGTTAATCCTGTTGGGCGGACCTGAAGTAAGTTATGATTGGGAAGAAGTGATTGTGCTGCCGAATGTCGACTATATCATCACCGGCGAAGGAGAGATTCCATTCACAAACTTCCTCAAAGAATTTCCAAAGGTTGAACATATTCCCAATCTGATTTCAAAAAAAGATACAGAGATTCTCTATCACCAAAAAAGTGAATCCTTCGACCTGATTACATTTGCGAATACAAACCCTTACAGACACGATGATCCTGAAACACTTCAAAACAGGGTACTGTACATCGAAACATCACGGGGTTGCCCCTATAAGTGTGAATTTTGTTTGGCGAGCCTGGATAATCGGGTGCGATACCTTCCTACAGAGAATATCAAGAGCAACCTGCTCTATCTGATGAATCATGGTCGCGTCATCAAATTCCTCGACCGCACTTTCAACGTTAAAAAAGATTTCACACTCGATATTTTCCAGTTCATTCTGGATCATGCACGACCCGAGAATGTTTTTCAATTTGAAATCACAGCCGACATCCTTCATCCGGCCATCATGGATTTCATCATCGAAAAAGTTCCGAAAGGAATGTTCCGTTTCGAAATTGGTATTCAAACAGTCAATCAGAAAGCCAATCTCGAAGTGAGCCGAAAGCAGGATTTCGAAAAGACCAAAGGGGTTATTTTCAAAATGCGCGATTATGTTGATCTGCATCTGGATCTCATCGTAGGACTTCCATTGGATTATTGGAATGATATCAAATACAGTTTCGAAGAAGTATTCAAATTGTTTTGTCCCGAGCTGCAACTGGGCTTCCTGAAATTTCTCAAAGGCACACCCGTTCGCGAAAAATATCAGGAGCATGGATTTGTATTTGATCCGCTGGCTCCGTATCAAATCATCCGAAGCAATTATTTATCAGAAGAAGAACTGAATGATATCCTGAAGCTGGAACATGCACTGGAGATATATTGGAACAAGCCACGTCTGATCAATACATTGAAATATGTAACTGAAACGTATAGTGTGTTTGACTTCCTCCTTGGATTGGGTAAATACTTTACACAACGAAAAGGCATTTCATATTCATTGCATGATGTATATCAGATTGCATATGATTTTATTTCTGAATCTTATGCTGATGATCTGGTTATGATTGAGCTATTATCGATTGACTACTATAGCCAGTTCAAAATCAAACCAGCATCCAAATATCTGGAAGAGATCAATAAGAAAGATAAATTTTCTCTCCTCGAAAAACTACAACTCCCGCACAACAAATATCGTTATACAGTCATTCCACTCAGTTTTGACTTTAAAACCTTTGAGAAGGAAAATAAGATTGTAAGGCAGGATGAAATGATGATTATACAATATGATGGCGCAGCCACACCAATCAAGATAAAAGAGAAAGGAGAAAAGTGAAAAACAAAACGTCTTTCACTTTTCTCCTTTCATTCTTCACTCTTCACTTTTCCTGCCTTCGGCAGGCAGGCTCTTTACACTTTATAGTATTGCTCCCAACCTTTTCTTGGTGGTTCACCCACAAGCATTTGATTGGCAAGTTTATTGTTTGTGATTTGCTTGGTCTTCCTGTCGAATTTCAATGTTGTATTCAACCACTGAGACATTACACCCAAACAGAATACCTGACTCAAAGGACCAGCAATTTCAAATGGTGAGCGGGTCTTTTCTTTGCCCATGCATGATAATAAGAAGTTTGCATAGTGGTTTGAAGGACTTGCCGGAACAACAGGAAGTTTAGATTCCATTTCCTTGGCTCTTTCAGCAGGGATGATGGACAATGTACTTCCATGAGATCCGCCTTTGAAAGTCAAATCTTTTCCATAGATGATTTTGCCTGGGTTCAATCTTTGCGCTTGCAATTTACCATTGCTTGGTGCAGGGATATTTGGATCCAATGCAGCTGATCCGCCATATCCTTCCGGTAATGGTGGAAGATTGTTTGGTCCATCATACCATGTAATATCACATGCAGGCATTCCTTTTCTTTCAGGGAACCTGAATAAAATCGTAGATGATTGAGGATAGAAGAATTTGTTGTGGCCTTCGCCTTTCAACAAGCTAACCTCAGAAGGCAATCCCAAATCAAGAAACTGGTGAGCGGTATCAATCAAGTGCGCACCCCAATCTCCCAGGGCTCCCATGCCAAAATCATACCAACATCTCCACTGTCCGAGATGATAATCGTGGTTATAATCGTGTTCTTTCACTACACCATGCCAGGTATTCCAATCCAATGTAGCCGGAATATCCTCTTTTGCAGGCATGCTGGTGATGTCCGTTTTCCATCCATGCCAACGACGTGGAGAGTTCATATGCGCAGTGATGGCAGTTACATCTTTGATGATTCCAGCTTCTGTCCATGCCTTAAATTGAAAATAGTTTGCTTCAGAGTGTCCTTGATTACCCATTTGTGTAACCAGGTTGCTGTGTTTTTTAGCTGCCTTCATCATCAATTCAACTTCGTTGAACGTACGTGCCATTGGCTTTTCTACATAAACGTGTTTTCCCAAACCCAATGCCATCATGGTAATGGCAAAATGTGAATGATCAGGTACACCCACTGAAACGGCTTCAATCTGATCACCCATGGCTTCAAACATTTTCCTGAAATCCTGGAATCTCGGAACATTCGGAAACTGCTTCAACACAGCTTGTGTATGGGGAGCACCCATATCCACATCACAAAAAACCACAAATTCAGCATAACCGGTTTTGGCAAAGGAGAAAACATCAGAACCTCCCTGGTTACCGATGCCTATGCATGCCAGTTTAACTTTGTCGCCCGATTTACGAAAACTGTGGGTTGATGATGATCCTTGCGCTTGTGTGAAAAGCGTTGGAATGGTTGCAGCAGCGGCAGATACCAGTGCAGCATCTTTCAGGAATTTTCTCCTGTTGTTTTGGTTTGAAGACATATGGTAATCGTTTTGTTTAAATGCGTTTTTGGTTATTAAATATCGTCAATTTTTATGAAGAATGATACGCATCTTTTCCATTTGATGTTCTTTGCATTTATTTTCCTGTATCTCAAGATTCTTTTAGTATCGGTAACCCTAAAAAAAAGTCCAGATCAAAAATGACCCAGACTTTGTCTTGAAATGACCTAAACCAAAAACTAAGGTTTACTGCCAACCGCCACCCAGGGCTCTGTAAATATTGGTTACAGCATTGAACTGATTCTTTTTTACTTCTACCAATTCAAGCTTGGATTCAAGTGCATCTCGCTGCGCCATCAGGACTTCTAAATAATTGGCCTTGGCAGACTTGAACAAATCGTTTGAAATATCAATGGATTGTGATAAGGTTTGTACTTGCTTCGACTTGGTGTCATACAGTTTTTCAAGATTGTTGATACCCGACAATTGGTTCGACACTTCTACAAAACCATTCAGTATGGCTTTTTGATATTCGTACAAAGCTTTGATCTGAGATGACTTCACCTTATTGAATTCAGCAATGATAGCATTCTTGTTGATCAAAGGTGCCACCAAATCTCCTACCAATCCGTATGCCAGCGATTCAGGTGTTGAAAACAAGTATGAATGCTTGAAAGCGTTGTATCCCAGCAAACCGGTTATACCAAGTGAAGGATAAAATTCAGCCTGTGCAACTTTCACATCAAATTTGGTAGCCATCAATTCAAGCTCAGCCTGTTTGATATCGGTGCGGTTCCTCAACAACTGTGAGGGCACACCAGCCTGAATTTGTCTGGGAAGCTGATCTCTGAAACTTGATTTGTTTCTTTCAATTTTTTGAGGAAATCTACCTGCCAGAAAATTCAGTTTGTTTTCTGTTTCAGTGATCTGTTGCAACACAGTGTATTCGAGTCCTTGCGAATTGTAGACCTGCGCCTCAAATTGTTTCACAGCCAATTCAGTAGCCATGGCTGCATCCTTCATGGTTTTTACAATCTCCAATGCATTTTTTTGCAACTGAATGGTTTCGCGAATGATGTCCAATTGATTGTCCAATGCAAGCAACTCATAATAACTGTTGGCTATTTCCGCTACTAGATTTGTTGTCACAAATTTTCTTCCCTCCACGCTGCTCAAATACTTGGCAAAAGCCGCTCTTTTTGCATTGTGAAGTTTACCCCAGATATCCGCTTCCCAACTGCTTCTGAAACCCAGAAAATAATCTGTCAGATTCTCAGGAACCTTTTTTCCGGGTGTGATATCTGCGGAGGCATCACCTGCACCTTGAGAAGTATAGCGACCCACTTTTTCAATTCCCAAACCGGCACCGGCAGAAACAAAGGGAAGCAATTGACCATGCCTAAAACGCACATCATTCCTGGCGATTTCGATATCCTGCCAGGTGGTCAACATCTCTATGTTATTATTCAGCGCAGTATCAATCAGTGCAACCAGATTCTGATCTGTAAAAAATGTTTTCCATTGAACATCGGCAGAATTGGTTGTATCCCTTGAATCTACATACGCTGTTGGTATGGGCTTTATTTCCTTGTCCTGCATCACAGCAGGAAGTTTACATCCTGCGTAGGTGAAGCAAGCAAATGCGAAAAGAATATGTTTATTTTTCAATTTCATGTTATCTCATTTGATCTGTGAATGGTAATTCCTCTTCATTTTCTATGATAGGATGCTTTTCAGATATTTTTCCAAAGATGTAATACAATCCAGGAACAATGATGACACCAAAAATGGTTCCGAATAACATCCCACCTGCTGCTGCAGAACCGATGGTCCTGTTTCCGATGGCACCTGGACCAGATGCAAAAACCAACGGAATCAATCCCGCAATAAATGCAAATGATGTCATCAAAATCGGACGCAAACGGGCAGCTGCACCATCAATGGCTGACTCCAACACGCTCCTACCTGACATATGTCTTTGAACTGCAAATTCTACTATCAATACCGCATTCTTACCAAGAATACCAATCAGCATGACCATGGCAATTTGTGCATAGATATTGTTTTCGAGTCCTAGAAGATTCAACAAGAAGAATGCTCCGAAAATACCAGTAGGCAGTGATAGAATCACTGGAAGAGGCAAAAGGAAACTTTCATACTGAGCAGACAATACCAAGTACACAAACAACAATGAAATCAGGAATATGTAAATGGCTTGATTACCCTGAGCAACTTCATCTTTTGCAATACCCGACCAGTCAATGTCAAAACCCTTTGGAAGTTTCTTTTTTGCAAGTTCTTGTACAGTTTCGATAGCCGTTCCACTACTATAGCCTGGAGCAGGTCCACCGCTTATTTCAGAAGCATTGTATAAATTATGTCTGGTAATTTCAGATAAACCATATACTTTTTCCAACGTCATAAATGCAGAAAAAGGAACCATTTCATCGCGGTCATTTTTCACATATAACTTTAAGATATCCTGAGGCAAAGCCCTGTATTCTGGGAGAGCCTGGACCATCACTTTATATTGGCGATCGTATTTAATGAAACTTGTTTCATAGTTACTTCCAACCAGGGTAGAAAGTGTATTCATAGCATTATCGATACTGACTCCTTTTTGTTGGGCTTTGTCATTGTCAATATTTAATGAATATTGTGGGAAACTGGCACTGTAAAATGTGAACACGGATTGTAATTCTGGACGCTTGTTCAGTTCTTTTACAAAGTCTTTTGTAACTGTTTCCAATTTTTTGAAATCACCACTACTGGTTTTATCCAATACCCTTAATTCAAATCCACCGGCTGCACCATATCCAGGCACAGCAGGAGGAAGAAACAATTCAATGTTTGCACCTTTGATATCTTTAATTCTTTCCTCCAACATGTTGATAACCTCTTGCGTTGAGTGTTTACGTTCATCCCAACTTTTTAGGTTTACCAAACAGGTACCTGAGTTTGGACCGGTACCTTCAGTCAAAATTTCATAACCAGCCAATGAGGTAATAGATTTAATATCCTCGATATCCTTTCCTGCCTCTTGTATAGCAGTAGACACTTTATCTGTTTCCTCAACAGTTGAACCCGGAGGAGTAAGTACAATCATGTAAAAAATTCCCTGGTCTTCGTTGGGTATAAATCCGGATGGTACAGATGAACTAACCTTCCAAATTCCAAGACAAAAAAGAATCAAGGTTAAAAATGTAACAACTCTTCTATTTACAATGAAACCTACAAGTTTTTTGTAATTGCCTTGCAAAGAATTGAACCAATTATTGAAACCAGCTAAAAAGCTATTCAGTATATTCTTTTTCTTGTGAACTCCATGGGTATTCTTCAGCATGAGCGCACACAATGCCGGAGTGAAAGTCAACGCTACTATACCCGACAAAATAATTGCCGTTGCCATGGTCACAGAAAACTGTCGATAAAATATACCTACTGGTCCTGTCATAAATGCTGCTGGAATAAACACGGCTGCCATGACCAACGTGATGGCAACAATAGCTCCACCAATCTCTTTCATGGCTAACTCAGTCGCAGCAACGGTCCCCAATCCAGTTTCCTCCATTTTTGCATGCACAGCTTCCACAACCACAATGGCATCATCCACCACAATACCAATAGCCAATACCAATGCAAAAAGGGTGATAAGGTTTACCGTTATACCAAAAAGTTGCATGAAAAAGAAAGTACCTATTAGAGATACAGGAACCGCAATCGCTGGAATCAGTGTAGAACGCCAATCACCAAGGAAAATGAAGACTACAAGACTCACCAGCAAGAATGCTTCAAGCAATGTGTGAAGAACCTTTTCAATGGAGGCATCCAGGAATTTTGAAACGTCATAACTGATCTCATAATCCATTCCCTTTGGAAATGAATTTGCCTTGATCTCCTCCATCCGTTTTTTAATATCGCTGATTACCTGTCGTGCATTACTACCATACGATTGCTTAATGGTAATGGAAGCGGATGGTTTGCCATTCATTTTAGAATACAAATCATAGTATGTACTTCCAAATTCAACATCTGCAACATCTTTCAATCTGAGGATTTCTCCATTCGGAGTGGATTTTAAAATAATATTCTTGTACCCTTCAGGTGTATTGAATCTTCCTGGATATTTCAGAATATACTCAAAAGCTTGAGATTTTTTCCCACCACTCTCACCTGTCTTACCAGGAGAAGCCTCCAAACTTTGTTCACCTAATGCTTTCATCACTTCATCTGCTGAAATTTTGTAGGCCAACATTCTATCTGGCTTCAACCAGATTCTCATAGAGTAATCCCTGTTTCCAAGAATATCTGCAAATCCAACACCATCCACCCTTTTAATTTCAGATAGAAGATTTATATCTGCGAAATTGTACAGAAATTTTTCATCTGCAGTACTATCCTTACTGAACAAATTGATATACATCAACATGTTCGACTCTTCCCTTGTAATTTTAACACCTTCCCTCACAACCAGTGGTGGAAGTTTATTGATTACTGCTGCAATACGATTCTGAACATTGACAGAAGCGATATTGGGATCTGTTCCAAGATTAAATACAACCTGAATGGTTGCGGTACCATCATTACCTGCATCTGAATCAATATATTTCATTCCAGGAACACCATTCAATGCGCGCTCAATTGGAATAACCACCGCCTTGATCATCAACTCACCATTCGCACCAGGATATTCAGCAGTAATATTTACTTTGGGAGGAGAGATGGATGGAAATTGGGTTACTGGCAATTTTATCAGAGCCAAAACACCCAATAATACTATAATGATTGAAATGACTATAGAAAGTACGGGTCTATGTATAAATTTACTGAACATGATATTTTTTTATTTTGAGATTGACCTACAGCTTCGTGTGTAATATCTTATCCATTATCTTTTGGATTGGAACGAGTTCATATTGAATTTTATCATCTTCATTTACCATTTGAACTCCTTCCAAGATGATTTTATCAGTATCTGATAAACCACTTTCTATAACATAAAAATTAGAAAGCTTTTGCTTAATAGTAATGTTTCTTGATTTCACTACATTATTTGCATCCACCACATATACATAGATTTTATCTTGAATTTCATATGTGGCTTTTTGAGGAATGATCAAAGCATCTTTGAGATCTACCTTCAATAGAACCTTGCCTGTTTCTCCGTGTTTCAACAAATAATCCGGATTGGGGAATTTAGCCCTGAAGGCTATATTACCAGTTTCATTGTCAAACTGTCCTTCAATATTTTGAATATGACCTTTGTACTTATGTGTCTGACCATTGGCTAAAATCAAACTCACTGCATCCTTTTCCTTTTTTTCCTTGTAATCCAGATATTCTACTTCAGACACATTGAAATAGGCATACACTTCTTTGTTGTTTGAAAGCGTAGTCAATAAGGTTCCTTCATCAATCAGACTTCCTGTTTTGAATTGTATTCTATCGATGATACCATCGAAAGGTGCTCTTACCTGCGTATATGAATATTCCAACTCAGCAAGTTCCACTTCTGCCTTGGCTTGATCAAGTTTGGCAACAGCCATTGCAAGCTCAGATGGAGATACGATGTTTTTCTCGGATAGTTTTTTAACGTTCAACATTTCCACCTCGGCGGCCTTGGCTTCAGCCTTGGCTTTCATCAATTCAGCCAGATACTGTTGGGGTCTGATGGTAAAAAGCAACTGACCTGCTTTTACATGCTGACCTTCATCCACATTGATGGTTTCAATGAATCCTTTCACTTTGGCACGAACCTCAATGTTTTGAAG
>CANFHO010000108.1 GCA_947447005.1 Chitinophagaceae bacterium | reverse complement strand
GGATAATCGATGAATGCTGGGATATTAAACAATGGCTCCCCGCTTCCAGCTCGTAACGCCAATGAAACAAAAAATGCAACCATCGAACCAGTTCGATTGGCTTTTTTATCAAACAGGGCACAAACCAATTGGGGGAAAAGAAGTACAAACACAAGATCACTTGTAAAATACCAAAGTGCCTGTACACTTTGAACCTTAAGGGCAACGAACACAGCGGCAGCGCCTAAACCAAAAATACTTCCTTGAATGATTTTTCTGGTCTTTCGTTTGTGTGATTTGGGTGCAATCAGACGCAAATACCAATTCCATGAAAACATGGATCCTGCAGACAAAATTGAAGAGCTGAAACTGGATGTAACTGCTCCTACTATAGCTGCTAATCCCATAAGTGCAACCCATCTTGGAACTAGATTCTCAAGCAATAAAGGAATGGAAAGTGCAGGTTCCGATAAATTCCCTTTCCAATACACAACAGCAACAATTCCCAAAATCAATGGGGGTATCGTCATTAATATGGTTAATACTCCGGCAAGAATAGATTGGTCCCTTGCAATCTTCGAAGTCTTGCTCGAGAAAACACGTTGGAAATAACAGTTCCACGGAATGCCACCCAAAATGAGCATCATGGATGTGTCCCACCAGGAAGTGATGCCTCCCAGACTCCAAAATGAATTCACGTGAATTGGAGGCAATGGAGTTGCGGCATCACCTTTTAAATGCTTGTAGCTGGCCCAGACAGAACCAAGATCATTGCCGGTATAATGCAACACAAATGGGATGGCAACAATTAACCCAATGGGAATGAGCATCAGTTGAAATGCATCTGTATACGCAACTGCCCATAACCCACCAATCATGGTATACAGTGTAACGATGGCGGCAGAAACAATGATCGCAGTGGTTAGGTCAATATTGAGAATAACCCCAAACGTGGCACCAATGGCTACCATGAGTTCTGCACTCCAGAACAGTTCTCCTAGGATGGCAGGAATGGACAATACTGCTGCCCATTTTTTACCAAATCGCTCTTCAAACGGATCGATGAATGTAGTGTACCCTTTTTTATGCATGATGGAAGCAAAAAAGATACCTCCAACAATCAGGCTAAGACCAAATCCAACACCTCCTTGCAAGGCCAGTGGGATGCTGGTGAATGTGCTCTCTGCTGTACCTAATATATATCCTCCATCCACCCAGGTGGCTGTCATGGTCAGTGTGGCCATGATCAATGGCATGGACCTTCCTGCCACCAGCATTTCGGCGGCAGTTCCTTTCTTTACTTTTTTGGATGCATACCATCCGATGAGAAGAAAAACAACATACATGAGCATGGTGACACATACTCCCGTCCAGTCGATATTCATATGATGTATCACAACCTTCTTATCAATTTTTTGCTGTATAACTGATCATCCATTCAATGCCATATTTATCTCGGAATGCCCCAAAGTAAGATCCCCAGGGACTATCAGTGATGGGCATTTCGACAGTACCATCCTTTGAAAGACCTGTGAACAGTTTGTCTGCTTCCTCTTTACTGTCTGCTGCAATATTTATTTTACTACGGTGCTCTGTTTCATTTACGGTTCCCAATATTTCCGGAACATCACTTCCCATCAGAACACTTCCTGTTCCTATCGGCAATGCAATATGCATGATCTTGTTATGCTCATGCTCAGGAAATTGATATCCCTTTTCGATTAAATACGAATAGCGAACAAGGTTGGTAAATTCTCCGCCAAATACAGATCTGTAAAATTCAAACGCTTCTTCGGTATTGCCGTTAAAATGGATATGAGGGTTGATGCTGGCCATTCTGTTTTATTTTGATAAAAATATGTCTTTTTTCATGAGATGTGAATCATAAAATACGAGTTAAAAAATATTGTTCTATTTTCAAACAAGAGATCTGGAATGATAATCAGGTATTATACTCTATCAATGCTTCAAAGAATGAAAACATACATGGCTGCTTTCTTTATTTCTCTCTGTTTATTAGCAACTGTTGTTTGTGCTGCGCAGCATAAAGATGAATTTACACCCAAAGAAGTATATACATCTACAAGGCTCTCCATCATTCAAATTGCCGAACATTCCTTTCAGCATATTTCCTATTTGCAAACCGATGATTTTGGGAACGTGCCTTGCAATGGACTCATTGTACAAAGTAAAAATGAAGCTGTTGTTTTTGATACACCCACCAATGATTCAGCTGCGCAAGAATTGATTCAATGGATACATACAACGCTTCATTGTAAAATAAATGCAATCGTGCCTACCCATTTTCATGATGATTGTTTGGGGGGATTGAATGCATTTCACCAGAACAAGACCCCTTCATATGCCAATAATAAAACAGTTGAATTTGCAAGTCAACATCATGTGATTGTACCACAACATGGTTTCAAGGATTCAGTTATATTGAATGTTGGCAACGAAAAAGTTGTTGTAACATTTTTTGGCGAAGGTCATACGAAAGACAATGTAGTGGCATATTTCCCGGGTGATAGGATTATGTTTGGAGGATGTTTGATCAAAGAATTGGATGCAACAAAAGGGTATCTCGGGGATGCGAATATTGCTGCGTGGTCCAGTACCGTTGAGAAAGTTAAAAAAGCTTATTCGAAGGTGAAAATCATTGTACCTGGTCATGGAAAACCGGGAGATATTTCTTTGTTGGATTATACCATTAAACTATTTGCTCAATAAAATAAAAAAGAGGTCTGTTAGAAAAATCTGTTTTTATACACAACCTTTAATACAATGAAAATGAATCGAGCATGGGTTTGCCATTTGATTGCGTGATTTGAAGTCGAATGGATTTTGCACTGATTGGCTTCTCAAGTACTTTGATGAATGTATGTCCTATGCATGAGCCTTCCATGATGGTGTTCCAATGAGTGGATTCTTTTGCTTCAATCGTAAATGATCTGATACGCTCACCTTGCGCAATATTTTCTTTGAGTACAATCTTTGAAAAGGATTTTCCTTCGGGAATGTTGATGATGAATTCATCATTCTTCGAATTCCAAGTTGCAATGGGTTGTTTGAATGTTGAACGTATGGTGTCGCCCCATTCCTTTAGGCGACTAACATCTGCATCGGGGATCAATCCTCGGTTATCGGGTGTTAACCCTATGATCAACGTTGAGTTGTGACCTACAGATTGATAATACATATTCATCAAGGTAGACAAAGAGCTCACATGATGATCTTCGTTGGGGTTCCAAAACCAATCATGTCCTCCATTGGATCCACGCAACGGGGCATCGCTCATGGCAGGCATCCAGTATTTTCCTTCGGGAGTTCCGTGTTTCAGTAATTTAAAATTATCTGCAAATATGCTATCCTGTTTGGCTGCATGAGAAAAAGGAAATGGGAATGTAGACCAACACGGATAGGGTACTGTACCAGATTCTGATCCGCCCCATCTGAAATCTGCTCTTTGTGCATTGTGATAGAACAGGCATTCGGGTTGATATTGTTGAACGATGGGCAATGCATTGGGACCTGATTTGGATGGATCATCAGCGCCTCCATCAAACCAGATCATAAACAGTGGTCCGTAGCGCGTGCACAACTCTCGCACCATGCCTTCACACATTTTTTTATAATAGGCTTGTCTGTTCACCGCAAATTCATCATTCCCCTGAACCTTAAAATCATGTACTCCTAAAAATGAATTCCATCTGATGCCTACATACAATCCTGGTGCAATTCCGTATTTGTTGCAGGAGTTGATGAAATCGCGGACAATATCTCCTTTGCCATCTTTGTATCGAATGGCTTTCATGCAATACGGATTTACATCGCTTTGATACAAGGCAAATCCTGTTTCATGCGTTACAGTAAGCACGGCAAATTTTGCACCAGCTGATTTTGCTGATTTAATCCATTGATCTGTATCAAGACTATCAGGATGGAAAATATTCACATCTTCAATAGGTGTTATCCTGTTTTTTGCCTGATCATATCTTGATAGCTTGAAAACAGGAAGATCATATGATATCAATACTCCAAGTTCAGCTCTTTGCCATGCCAGTTGGGCTTTTGATGGCAAGGGTAATTCTTGTGCCTGTAATATTGATGTTGAACATTGGTTCAAAAATATCAGCAAGCAAACAACTTGAAATTTTAATTTCATATTTATAGATCTGGGTTCATTTAAGATTGACAAGGAAGTTTCAGTTTATTCTCTGATTTATTCGGTGAAATTCCCACTTTTTGTTAAAATAACCTTGAAAAATATTGTTGGTAATTGAATCCTACATCGAATGCAATTGGCTTGATTATTTTATTAGAACATTTAAAAAAATTACAGGAGAAAATGCATCAAAATTCAAGAATAATGAATCCTATGGATGATTGTAACATACTTTTATGTTGCATTGAATTTGCAATAAATCACCTTTACCCCATATAAAAAATGAGATCAATCAACATCTAATGCTTGAATTGATTTGCTTAACATTGTTGATACCAGCTCTGTGCTACAATTTTCAATATGTTAGCCTGATTCAATTTTGGATATCTTTACGTATGAAAAATTGCATCGTATCAGTACTCTATAGTTTGTTACTTATTTCTTTTTGTGAAGCCCAATCCATACCAGTTACACAAAATGCACACGTTAAAAACATATCCCCAAACCCACCTCAACATTCATTCCTGGTCAAAACACAGGGATCAAATCAATACGAAAATATACATGATGGTTTACAGGATAAACATGGTAATTTATGGTTTGGTACAACAGGTGAAGGTATTTATACATATGACGGAAAAATATTCAAGCAGTATTATAAAGACAAAGGTCTGCATTCAAACAATGTCTGGTGTTTATTAGAAGATAGAGAAGGTAACATTTGGGCTGGTACGGATGATGGTATATGCAAATTCAATGGTAAATCATTTGAAAGGAAGTATGTCTCTATGCCATTTGAATCCAGTATGAAATTTGATGGGATCTCTAAAAATCCAAATTTCAGAAAGTATGATGTTTGGAGTATCATGCAAGATTCAAAAGGCACTATCTGGTTTGCAACAACTTTTGGTGTGTACTGTTTTGATGGGAACTCTTTTTCCAGATTCTTAGACAATGATAGCGCATCCGTCAGACTTGGTTTTCAGAGCAACAGAGTAGAATATATACTGGAAGATAGGACAGGAAATTTTTGGTTTGGTGGGAGAGGTAACAATGGAGTATTTCGATATGATGGTAAAACAATGACCAAGTTGAACATAAAACAAGAGGAATGGTCATGGCCGCTCTTAGAAGATTCAAAAGGAAATATCTGGTTCAGTAATTGGGCTAGTGTATATTACTATAATACGAATCAAACCAAAAATGGTTTCACGAAATTGGAAGGATATACTATTCAAAATACAACCCGTATTATTGAAGACAATCATGGTGATATTTGGTTAGGAAGTGATTCAAAAATCGGAGGAATTCATCGGTATGATGGAAAATCTATTGTGCATTACAATGTCGAGGATGGATTGACAAACAATTCTATTTGGATGATTCTTCAAGAAAAAGCTGGCAGCCTATGGATTGGTACCAGAAACAATGGGCTGTATAAATTTGATGGAAAATATTTCATTCCATTTTCAAAATAAACGCTTGATTTTTTTCAAGATGGAATTGAATTGATGCCCTCTTTTTTAATGCTGCGTTTTTAATTCAATTTGTGTTTCTCTTTCCTTTGATAAGTAGAGCGTCATTAGAACAGACAAGATGAAGTAGGAAATAACTATTTTATTTGATTGCGCATACACCTTTTCAAGTCCATACCAATCGCCTATTAGAAGCAGAATGGTAATGCCATAGCCTGCCTTTAACATTTCCCAAAAAACAGATGAAGAATTGCCATCCATAAGGTCTGTAAGGGCATAAACATAAACAAAAATGAATCCTCCATAGATAAACATATTGGGGATTCCAATGGCTGCAATATGAGATAACAAATAGGCCGTTATTAGAAATACAACTATGAGCTGTATCCAAATCCAGAAAATAAATAATGAAGTTCTTTTGAAAGAATACTTTTCAAAATCATATACATCATCAATTTTGAATACAGGATATTTTTCATGTACATCAGCAGGTCTCCAACCAGTTGGGTTGGTCCATACCTTAAACTTATCTTTCAAATAATGCGTACGCCATGCATCTTTGATCAGCAACCACATGTGAACAAAATTGATCTTGATGGGGTTCCAGGTGCGCATAGGTCTGGTGATGCCATATACAGTTGGAATATCGTTTCGTTCTTCCTGGAAGGTTCCAAAAAGTTTATCCCAGATGATAAAAATTTGTGCGAGGTTTTTATCCAGGTATTCCTCATTGATTGCATGATGAACCCTATGATGTGAGGGAGTTACAATGACATGCTCCAGGAATCCCATCCGACCAATATACCTGGTATGATACCAGAATTGTGCAAAGAATTGAATGGGAGTTACAGTGGCTATGATGATGGGTGAAATTCCCAACAACGCCGCCGGCAACATAAAAAAAGTAAATATTTTGACAAAAGAGGAAATTGGTTGTCGTACAGCACAAGCCAAATCAAATTCTTCACTGCTGTGGTGAACGATGTGGCTGTTCCAAAAAAAATTATTGGCATGCTCAATGCGATGAATCCAATAGTGTGAAAAATCAAGTACAACGAATGCAATGATGTACGTAACCCAATTAGATTGTATATGGGTCAATGCCACTCTTTCTTCAATCCATTGATAACTGATAATCGTAAAACTTAATCCAAGTACATTTTTGGTAACCATCGTGATTGAAGATGTCAGACTACTGACTGTATCAAGATGATTCATTCGCTCTTTTTTAGCATAGACGCCATATAATTTTTCCAATACAATCAGTATTAAAAAAATAGGCATTATGATCAGCAATATCTTTCCATATTTCTCCATAATGCCTACTTTTTAATTGATATATTGTTGTTACGATGACGTCTTGAACGGTTCCTGTTCGATGAACGGTTGCCTGTACATGCGCTTTCCTGTTGCCTTATAGATGGCATTGGCTACAGCGCCTCCTGCAGGTGGCAATGCTGGTTCACCCAAACCGGTGGGATCTTTTCCATTGTCCACAAAATGAGCTTCCACTTCTGGAATTCCCTTCATACGAATATGTCTGTATACATTGAAATTCTTTTGCTCAGGTTCTCCGGCATTGAATGAAAGTTTGCCATACATCGCATGTCCCATTCCATCAAGAATTCCACCCATAACCTGTTGCTGTGCTCCGGATGAATTCACCACCACGCCACAATCTGCAACTGAAGTGATTTTTTTAATGACGGGTTTACCATCTTGCATTACAACATCACAAATCTGACCCACATAAGATGAATGAGAATAATAGACACTGATACCTTGAGATACTCCTTGCTTTTTACCCCACTGTGCTTTTTCTGCAACCATCTTAACCACTGTTTCCATACGATCGATATCATAACGAACCGGTCCGGCAGGTTTGGTACGTGCTTTCTGTAGCAAATCCAGTCGCATTTGTACAGGATCCTTGCCCATGGCTTCAGCTACTTCATCAAGAAAGGCCTGTTCGGCATAGGCCAGGAAGTTTGTAATAGGCGCACGCCATGCACCTGTGGTGATAGGAGAGTTGTGATCCAACGATTCAATCAATAGATTGTCTATCGAGCCGGATGGGAAATTTTGTTCCCTTGTGGGAGCTCCGGAATTCATTCCAACACCCCTGAGTTTATATCCGATCAGGTTATTGCTTGCATCCAAAGCAGCTTCAAAACGATAGCGTACTGCAGGTCTGTAGCTGCCGCCACCCATATCGTCTTCTCTGGTCCAAACGACCTTCACTGGTTTTTTGATGATAGAAGAAATTTCGGCTGCTTCAACCACATAATCATATTTCAATCTGCGCCCAAAACCTCCACCCAGGCGGGTGATATCAACTGTAATATTGCTTTCAGGAATTTTCAGCAGGTCTGAAACAGCTTTGCGGGCTGAACCTGGCGTTTGCGTTGGACCAATCAGTTCCACATTGTCTGCACGAACATCTGCAAAAAAGTTCATTGGTTCAATTGGATTGTGTGGCACAAACGGACATTCATATTCCCTTTTGATAACCTTTAATGCTGAATTGAATGCAGCAGTTACGTCCCCATCTTTGCGGTGCATACGTGCATTGGGACTATCCATCAATTTGCTGAAGATATCAGCATGATCAGAACTGCTTTCTAAAGTTTTGTCGGGTTCATAAGTAATCACCAAGGCCTTTCTGCCTTTCATTGCAGACCAGGTTGAGTTGGCGATTACAGCTACGTTGTTACCAAACTTCACTACATCAGAAACTCCTTGAACCGCCCTTGCTTCTTTGTCGTCTACCGATTTGATTTTTGACCCAAACGCTGGAGGACGCTGAATAACTGCGTAAACCATTCCATCGCGGTAAAAATCCAGTCCGAACAAGGGTTTACCAACAACAATATTTTTATTTTCTACATTTCGGATTGGCTTACCAATCAGTTTGAAATCTTTATGATTTTTGAGTGGAACGTCTGTTGGAACATTCAATTTGGCGGCGCTGGCAACCAAGTCTCCGTATCCGGATTTTTTCCCACTGGCTTTATGCATCACATATCCGTTTTCAGCTGTGCATTCTGATGCAGGTACATTCCAACTGGTGGCTGCAGCTGCAATGAGCATTTGCCTGGCAGTAGCCCCTGCTGTTCGTAACCTTTTCCATGAATGAGGAACAGCGCCACTTCCGCCTGTTAACTGCCTATCGAATTTGGAGGTATCCAATGGAGCCTGAACGACTGTAACCCTGTTCCAGTCTGCATCCAATTCATCAGCAACAATCATTGCAAATGATGTTTTGATGTTTTGTCCGAGTTCAGGATTGGGTGATGCAATGGTTATACTGCCATCTGAGGCAATAGATAAATAGCTGTTGAAATCATGACGTACACCGTCGATAACATGCCCCTTTCCAGGTTGAGCAGCGAGGTCTTCAAAAAGGGTAAATCCCAACAGGAGTCCTCCTGCTGAAAGTGAAACCTTACGGAGGAAATCCCTTCTTTCCTGATGTAATGTATGTTCCATAATTATTTTGTTTTGTGGCTGGCAACAAGAATTGCTTCGCGAATGCGATGATATGCAGCACAACGGCAAAGGTTGCCATTCATGGCGGTTTCTACTTGCTCCAAGGTTGGTGTAGGATTTTTTTTGAGAAATGCTGCAGCCGTCATAATCTGACCAGCCTGACAGTATCCGCATTGTGGTACATCCACTTCATCCCAGGCCAACTGCAGGGGATGGTCGCCCTTTTCTGAAAGTCCTTCGATGGTTGTGATTTTTGCAGTTCCGATCGAGGAAACGGGCATCAGGCAAGCTCGAGTGGCATTGC
>CANFHO010000107.1 GCA_947447005.1 Chitinophagaceae bacterium | reverse complement strand
TTGGAAACCTAAATATGATTTGGCTATGTTGGTTCAGGACATGGTGAGCAGTGACGTAGAGCTTTTCAGAAAAGAAAAATTATTGAAAGAGTCGGGTTTTGTTGTAAATCATCAGCATGAATAATTTTTGTGAGGTTTAGGGAGGTTGAGTGAAGTTGAGAGAGGTTAAAATAAACCCCCCTCAACTTCACTCAACCTCTCTCAACCTCCCTCAACATTTAACACACATGGAAACTTCATCTAAGATATATATAGCCGGGCATCGTGGAATGGTAGGTTCTGCCATCATGCGGAATTTACAAAAGTCGGGGCATGAAAATATTATAACACGAACCTCTGCGGAATTGGATTTACGTAGCCAGCAATTGGTGAATGAATTCTTCGAAGTAGAACGTCCTGAATATGTATTTCTGGCGGCGGCGAAAGTAGGTGGCATCCTGGCCAACAATACCTACCGCGCAGATTTTATTTATGAGAATATCATGATTGAGGCCAACATCATTCATGCGGCGTATGCCACTGGGGTGAAGAAATTGATGTTCCTTGGCTCGTCATGTATTTATCCGAAGATGGCGTCACAACCATTGAAAGAAGATTACCTGTTAACCGGATTGTTGGAGCCTACCAATGAGCCATATGCCATTGCCAAAATTGCAGGTATAAAAATGTGTGACGCATACCGGGATCAGTATGGATGTAATTTCATTTCAGTGATGCCAACAAATCTGTATGGTCCGAACGATAACTATGATTTGCAGAATGCACATGTATTGCCTTCGTTGATTCGAAAGTTTCATGAAGCAAAACTCGCCAATGCCCCGGCAGTAACGATTTGGGGAACAGGTACTCCAATGCGTGAGTTTCTGCATGCAGATGATCTGGCAGAGGCTTGTTGCTATCTGATGGATAATTATAATGAGGCTGGGTTGGTGAATATTGGAACAGGTGAAGATGTAACCATTGCCACGTTGGCGCAGATGATTAAAGAGGTGGTTGGCTATGAAGGGGCTGTTGTTTATGATCATACCAAACCCGATGGAACCCCACGCAAGCTTATGGATGTAAGCAAGCTAACCGGACTCGGTTGGAAGTATAAAATTGGATTGAGGGAAGGATTGGAGCGGGTTTATCACGAATATGCAGGTTGAGGGAGGTTGAGGGAGGTTTAGAGAAGTTTAGAGAAGTTTAGAGAGGTTAAAGGAGTTTTCTAAACTTCCCTCAACCTCGCTTAACTTCTCTAAACTTCTCTAAACTTCTCTAAACTTCTCTAAACTTCTCTAAACTTCTCTAAACTTCTCTAAACTTCTCTAAACCTCTCTAAACCTCCCTCAACCTCCCTAAACGTTTACATAATGTTCAATTTCTTTAAAAAACGTGCCCGACTGGAGAGATTTCCGTTTCACTTGTTGAAAACGGATATCCATTCTCATTTGTTGCCTGGTATTGATGATGGTTCGCCAGATGAAGAAACTTCCATTGGCCTGATAAAAGGGTTGATCGAATTGGGGTATGAGAATTTTGTAGGCACACCCCATGTGATGGAAGATATTTGGAGAAACAATCCGGAAAGCATTCATGGTGCTCAGGAAAGATTGAATTCCAAACTCAAGGAAGAAGGAATAGAAAAGCATATTGGTGCAGCAGCAGAGTATTTGGTGGACGGTCATTTCGAAGACTTGCTGAAAGTAAAGCAGCCTCTGTTGACCATTCATAAGAATTGGGTATTGATCGAAATATCATTTATACAGCCTCCATTTCAATTGAAAGAAGTCATCTTTGAAATGCAGATGCAAGGCTACCAACCGGTTTTCGCTCATCCCGAGCGATACAGTTATTATCATGAGAAGCGTGATGAACTTTTAGAAATTAAACATGCCGGTTGTTATTTTCAGGCAAATTTGAATTCATTTTCAGGGTATTATGGTCCTGATGTAATGCAGGCTGCGGAATGGCTAGCCAAGAACGGCATGATCGACTTACTCGGCACGGATCTGCACCACGAACGCCATTTGCATGCACTGCAGGGCTTGGAGTTTACGAAGCCGCTGCAGGTTGCTGTGGAGGGAATGGTAGTGGTGGAATAGTGGAATAGTGGAATAGTGGAAAAGTGGAAAAGTGGAAAAGTGGAAAGGTTGAAAAGGAAATTCTATTCCACTATTCCACTTTTCCACCTTTCCACTTTTCCACTTTTCCACTATTCCACTATTCAACCTTTTCCCTCTTCCGTTGTTATAACTCCAAATGAATGCATTTACTATCAAAGATCTGGAGAATCTGACGGGCATCAAGGCCCATACCATCCGTATTTGGGAACAACGCTATGGCTTTTTGAAACCCCAACGCACGGATACCAATATTCGTTATTATAGTAATGAGGAGTTGAAAAAGATCCTCAACATCTCCCTGTTGAATAAATATGGCTTCAAGATATCTCATATAGACAAGATGAGTGAGGAAGTTATGGTTGAAAAGATAAATGATATCAGTCATCAGGATGCACAGCAAGAGAGAATAATCAATTCCATGATCCAGTGTATGGTGGATATGGAACTTCAAGAATTTGAACACCTGCTCAATGATCATATCAGATTGAAAGGAATTGAGCGCACAATCCATCAAATCATATTTCCATTCATGGAACGGATTGGTGTATTGTGGGTTACAGGTCATATAAATCCTGCACAAGAGCATCTGGTATCAAATATCATCCGACAAAAAATTATTGTTGGAATTGATACGATGAACAGCACATATAAGTCTCACAAGTCCTGCGGATTATTCCTTCCAGAAGGCGAATATCATGAGTTGGGGATACTATTTGTACAATATTTACTAAAGAATAGGGGAATCAATGTTTTTTATCTGGGCTCGAATGTTCCAATGGATGATATTGAATATTTGGTAAACATCAAGAAGCCAGATTTTATATATACGCACCTTACTTCTGTCTCTAATGCCTTCAGTTTTGAACGTTTTTTAACGCAAGCCGTCAAGCGTTTTGAATCAACTCCTTTGATCATTTCAGGCCGATTAACAGCTTCTTACGAGAAAAAAATCCCCCCACAAATCCTTTTCAAGAAATCCTTGCAAGAGGTGATGGAGTTTATTGGGCAGTTTTAGTTTTTTAACCACCCTTGCCCACCTCCGGTGGGTAAACATACCGGAAGGCGAGCCTCACTTTAAACTAAAAGTGAAGAGTGAAAAGTGAAGAACAATAACACAAAATACCTTTTCATTCTTCTCTTTTCTCCTTTCGTTTAAAGTGAGGCCTGCCTGCCGACAGGTAGGGCGTGGTTTTCCACCCTTCCATTATTTTGTTTAAAGATTTAAATAAAATAATTAAACAAAAATTTGATTCGTATTAGATAATTTGTTTAAATTCGTCATGTCAAAAATTAAACAAAATGTCTACTTACGAGTTCAATCAGCTTTTGATGCAGAATACGGAATACCTGAGGCCATTTGCAGTGACCCTGACAAAAGACCAGGAAACGGCGAAGGACCTGTTGCAGGAAACCATGTACAGGGCACTTTCTAATCAGGAAAAATACAGCGTAGGTACGAACATTAAAGCGTGGTTGTATACAATCATGCGTAATATATTCATCAATAATTATCGCAGAAAGTCAAAACAGAATACTATATTCGATAATAGTCCGAATGATTACCTTCTCGATTACAATCAGGCCATTGTTGCCAATGAAGCAGAATCGAATATGCGTATCAAGTTCATCAAATCAGCGATTCACGACTTGCCCATCATTTTTAAACAGCCATTCATGCTGTATTTTGAAGGGTACAAATATCATGAAATCGCAGATATGTTGAATGAACCTTTGGGCACCATCAAAAGCCGTATCCACTTTGCGAGAAGGCTTTTGAAGAACCAAATAACGAATTCCTGAAATAAACCTACACGTGTCGAAAAAAGCTATTGTTATCGGGAGCGGTTTCGCCGGACTCTCCGCAGCCTCTTTCTTGGCTAAAGATGGCTGGGATGTGCATGTAGTTGAAAAGCATGAACAACCTGGTGGTCGTGCAAGACGTTTCCAAAAAGATGGATTTACATTCGATATGGGTCCAAGCTGGTATTGGATGCCGGATGTTTTCGAACGATATTTTGCCCAATTTGGCAAAAAGCCATCTGATTATTACGAGTTAGAGCGACTTGTTCCTTCTTATAGAATTTATTGGGATGATGATTTTATGGATGTTCCGGCCGACTACCCAACATTCAAAGCCATGTTTGAAGAGATGGAACCCGGTGCTGGTGAACGTTTGGATGCTTTCATGAAGGAAGCGGAATATAAATACAGGGTAGGAATCAATAAACTTGTATTCAAACCTGGAAGATCCCTGACTGAGTTTATTGACCTGGAATTGGTATCAGGGTTGCTTCGCCTGGATGTCTTTAACAATATCAAATCCCATATCAGCAAGCATTTCAAACATCCGAAGCTTAGGCAGATGATGGAATTCCCTGTTCTTTTCCTTGGTGCACTTCCAGAAAACACACCGGCCTTGTATAGTTTAATGAATTATGCAGATGTTAAACTCGGTACCTGGTATCCAAAAGGTGGCATGTACGAAGTTGTAAATGGAATGTATAAGCTGGCTCAAGAATTAGGCGTAACATTTCATTTCAATGAAGATATCAAAAGGATCAATGTGGTGGATGGTGTTGCAACATCAGTGGAATCAATGAGTGGTAAATATTTTGAAGCAGATGTCGTAATTGGCGGAGCCGATTATCATTTTATTGAAACCAAACTGTTGGAAAAGCAATACAGGAGCTATTCCGATAAATATTGGGATAAGAGAGATATGGCACCAGGGTCCTTGATTTACTATGTTGGATTGAATACAAAAGTTCCAGGACTGAAGCATCATACTTTGTTTTTTGATGTTCCATTTGATTCTCATGCCATTGATATTTATTCGGATCCCAAATGGCCAACTCAACCGTTGTTTTATTTGAGTGCAAGTTCAGTGACAGATCCAACTCAGGCTCCAGAGGGTTGTGAAAATATTTTCTTTTTAATACCAATTGCAGCAGGTTTAGATGGTGATACTGAGGAAATTCGCCAAAAATATTTTAACTTGATCTGCGATAGGTTTCAAGACAGGCTGGGAATTGATATAAGACAACATATTGTGTTTAATCGCACATATTCAAATAGTGATTTTGTATCAGATTACAATGCATTTAAAGGGAATGCGTATGGATTGGCAAACACATTGTTGCAAACAGCTATTTTGAAACCCAAATGTGTGAGTAAGAAGGTGAAGAATCTTTTTTATACTGGTCAACTTACCGTTCCAGGTCCAGGTGTACCGCCGAGTCTGATCAGTGGGGAGGTAGTAGCCAATGAAGTGAAGAGAGAAAAGTGAAAAGAGAAAAGTGAAATTCTCTAGCACCTAACTCCTAACTACTAACAACTAATTAACTAGACAACATGATATCTACATTTCACGAGGTTGCACATCAATGCAGTCGCATTACAACAAAAAGATACAGCACTTCTTTTAGCAGTGCCATCAATTTGTTGCACAAGGATCTTCGTGGCCCAATTTATGATATCTATGGATTTGTGCGTTTTGCAGATGAGATTGTTGATACTTTTCATGATCACGATAAAGAGATGTTGTTGCAACAATTTATCAATGACACAGACAAAGCGTTGAATGATGGCATCAGCTTGAATCCGATTCTGCATAGTTTCCAGCTTACTGTTCATAAATACAACATTGATTATGCATTGATCAAGGCATTCTTTAAAAGCATGGAGTTCGATTTAAATAAAAAGGCATACGATGAAAACGCTTATGCTGAATATATTTATGGAAGTGCTGAAGTGGTTGGCTTGATGTGTTTGTATGTTTTTTGTGATGGTAATCAGCAGCAATATGAGACATTGAAACCGTCAGCCCAATCATTGGGAGCCGCATTTCAAAAAGTGAATTTCTTGCGTGATGTGAAAGCTGACTATCAATTATTAAACAGGGTGTATTTCCCTGGTGTTGATTTTAGCCGATTTACTTCAGAAATGAAGGCATCCATTGAGGCAGACATCGCTCATGATTTTAAGATGGCATATGAAGGAATCTTGCTTTTACCTTTAAAAGCCCGCTTTGGCGTATACCTTGCATATAAATATTACCTGAGTTTATTCAAGAAAATAAAAGCAGTTCATCCCCAACGAATCCTCGAAGAAAGAATTCGTATTCCCAATTATCACAAAGCCTGGGTAGCCGCGAAAGTGGTGATTAGGACGCAATTAGGCGTACTTTAAAAGAGAAAAGATAAAAGAGAAAAGATAAAAGAGAAAAGTGAAGAATGATAACAGCCAACGGCGTTTTTCATTCTTCACTTTTCTCTTTTATTTTTTCTCTTTAATGATTTCCTCCATCACCTTCCCTCTTACATTCAGATCTCCGAATGTGCTTGTTGCATGCGGATGAACACGGTTGGCTAAAAGTACAATGACGATTTTCTTTTCAGGATCTGCCCATACGCAGGTTCCAGTGAAACCAGTGTGACCAAATGCTGCATCTGAAATGCTAATGTTTGGATAAGCGATCTTCCTTGTTTTATTGTCTTTCTCAGGTTTGTCGAATCCGAGTCCTCTTCTGCTGATATCGCTGTTGTATTTAGTAAACAATGCAATGGTTGAAGATGAAATATATTTCTTGCCATTGAGTTCACCGTTGTTCATCACCATTTGCATGATGGTGGCCAATTCCAGGGCATTGCTGAATAAGCCAGCATGACCTGCAACACCGCCAAACATGGCTGCTCCAGGATCATGAACAAATCCCTGAATAACACGCTTTTGGAAAATGGGGTCTTCTTCGGTAGGCACAATATTTTTCTTCGAAATGAAGTTCGTTGGATTGAAGCCTGAGCTTCTGAAGCCCATCGGTCTGTAGAAATTATTCCAAACATACTGTTCTAATGGTTGTCCGCTGACATACTTCACCACCTCTCCAAGAAAAATAAAATCATTGTCGCTATAGATATATTCTTTTTTCGGACTTACCGTACTCGTATAGATTCTGCTGTACATGGTATCCCTCCATTCGTTGCGCATAAAGAGACTATCACCCATTTTAATGCCAAATTCCTTGCTTTCGGTTTTGCTGAAATAAGTTGGAAGTCCTGCATGCGTTGATGTATCTGTGATCTCTTTGTAGAAAGGAATAAATGCTTTGAGTCCCGCCTGGTGCAAAAGGATCTCTCTGAGCTTGATGCCTTCTTTATTGGAACCCCTAATCCATGGCACATAATCACCGATGGTTTTGTCGAGGTCGATCTTCTTCTCATCATACAATTTCATGATGGAGATGGTGGTTGCACAGATTTTGGTAACAGACGCCATATCAAAAACCGATTCGTTTGTCATCGGTTCTTTTTTGTCGTACTTCATATATCCATATTGCTTTTGCAGTATGATGTTTCCATCTTTTACTACCAGCAAAGACATGCCTGGTGCGGCTTTTCGGGCAATGGCATCGTTGATAATACTGTCGATGGCATTTATTCGGATGTCTGTTATTTGTTTGTTTACATTAACTTGACTCTCCGTTTCCCCGTTTCCACGTTTCCCCGTTTCTCCAGCTCCTGCAACCAAATTTTCACACACTGTAACAGGAAGTTTTCCTTCGGGAGAGATCTTGCCGGTGAGTATTTGTGCGGCTACTTCTTGAGTGATGGCTTCATCATCATATCCGATGAGGATGTTTTTTGAAGAGCAGAATGATTTTGCTGCGTATGGATTTCCGAAGATGATGAGATTAGAAGATATTGACGCACTGATGTTGTTGATCAGTCCAGCAGCAGCAGCGCTGATGTTAAAATTGTTGGCCGGAAAGCGTGGAAGTTCATGCAATGCAATAATCACCTGCTTGTAATTTGATCTGATGCTATTGGCAATGCTGTCTGATGCATGTGCGTCCATGGTGTTGTCGAACATGAATACGTCTGCATTGTAGGCGCGGCGCATTTCAGATGCAAATACGGAGTTTTTGTTTTTTCCGATTTCAAGTAGAGCAATATTGCTTGCACGGTTTTCTTTCAACGGAAGGGCTTGTTTGTCGTTGTACTGAGCAAGCGTTATGCTTTTTTCTGTAATCTCTCTGCGAAGTGCATCCGAATTTTTGTTGATGCGTTCTGTGAGTCCGTCTATAACTACAGGAGTCCATGTATTCAATCCCTGTTCATATTTTGCCTCCAGCACTTTAATTACATGTCCATTGATATCTTCCCAGTTAAGTCGTTTGTTTTGGATGGCTTCTTTTATTTTGTTGATAACATTGGTTACATCACCCGGCAAACATAAAATATCGTTACCTGCGATGAGTGATTCAACGGAAGCAGCCCCATCAGGAAATGCAGAAGAAACTCCTTTCATTTCAAGTGCATCTGTAAACGTGATGCCTTTAAATCCCATTTCGTTTTTCAGCAATCCATTTACAACAGCTGGAGAGATGGAGGATGCCCTGTTTGCGGAACTGTCAAGCGATGGAATAAACAGATGTGCAACCATGGTGCTTCCAACACCTGCTTCGAATAATTTTTTAAATGGATACAGCTCAAGTGATTCGAGACTGTTTTTGGTTTTATTGATCACAGGCAAGGCCAGGTGTGAATCCACATCCACATCTCCATGACCAGGAAAATGTTTGGCACTTCCCATCACACCTTGGCTTTTCATGCCAAGCATGTATGCAACTGCCATATCGGCCACCTTGAATTTATTTTCACCAAAAGACCTGTCATTGATCACAGGATTGTTTGGATTGTTGTTGACATCTGCAACAGGAGCGAAATTTACCTGAATGCCAGCAAGGCGACATTGTTCACCAACCCATTGACCATATTTGTAGACGAGAGATTTATCCTGCAGTGCTCCGAGCATCATCATTCTGGGAAGGGAAGGCACGCTATCCATCCTCATGCCGAGTCCGGTTTCAGCATCAATGGCAAACATGATGGGTGTTTTGGCGATGGATTGAAGTTTGTTGACTATATTGGCCTGTCGGACAGGAGAACCCTGAAACAGACAGATACCACCGATATTGTACTTACGAATATCGCTTTCAACTGTGGAGTCGAAGAAGGTCACAGTTCGTGTTTTTGAGTCGATGGTTGACATTCTCACCATGATCAATTGTGCAATTTTCTCATCTTCGCTTAAAGTTCTCATTACGCTATCGGCCCATTTACTGGCATTTTGGGATAAACCACAGATGGAAAGCAGTGAAAAGAACGCAGTAGCAAGTGATTTTCTACATTTCATAAACGACTGAATTGAATTAACTTTGGGTTTGAGTTCACCATTCTAAAAATAAGCATAATTGTCAGACATCATACATCTTTTACCGAATCACATTGCGAATCAGATTGCAGCAGGGGAAGTGAT
>CANFHO010000106.1 GCA_947447005.1 Chitinophagaceae bacterium | reverse complement strand
TCTCCATTCATGACAGATGATTTGCGTGAACGTATGGGTGCCGCTGCTGTAAAAGCAGCACAAGCCATCAACTATGAAAGTGTTGGTACAATTGAATTTCTTGTAGATAAACACAGGAATTTCTACTTCATGGAAATGAATACGCGTATCCAGGTTGAACATTGCGTTACAGAAGAAGTTACCAATTTTGATTTAATCAAAGAACAAATCAAAATTGCTGCTGGGGAACCAATTTCAGGAAAGCATTATTTCCCTGAAATGCATGCCATTGAATGCCGTATCAACGCAGAGGATCCCTACAATGATTTCCGACCGAGCCCAGGTAAAATAACGGTGCTTCATCAACCAGGTGGACATGGTATCAGGGTAGACTCTCATGTCTATGCTGGATATGTGATTCCACCATATTACGATTCAATGATAGCTAAAATCATTGCAGTTGCAAGAACAAGGAAAGAAGCCATCGATACGATGAGTCGCGCCTTGAGTGAATACGTGATTGAAGGGGTGAAAACAACCATTCCATTCCATCAGCAACTTATGTACAACGAGGATTTTATCAAAGGTAATTTCACCACAAAATTCCTTGAAACATTTAAGATGCAATAAACGCTTTAGTAATAGAATTCAAAAGCTCCGGGTATCCCTCGGGGCTTTTTTATGTATGGATGATTAGATTTCAAACAGGCACAACCAAAAGTATTCAGAGCCCCGCCAAGCGGAGCTCTGAATTGAATTTGGTGTAAATTTTTATTCGATATTAACGCAAGAATAAAATCTCCCTGTATTTTGGAAGCTCCCACTCAGAATCATCAACCAATAATTCAAGCTTATCAACAGAATATCTGATTTGATCAAAATAGGGCTTTACCTTGTCGCAATATGCAATCGCCTTATCTCTTGATGAAATCAGTGTGTTCGCAGATTTTCTGGCTTCAGTCATTTCACCAACAAGAGTTTTTACTTTGTTGATATGCTCAGATATCTCACTCAATATGTCAAATTGCGCTTTGTATGAAGTTGGTTCCATACCAACATCTTTCAACCCTTTGATATTCTGTATGAGTACATTTTGATAGCGGATAGCAGATGGCAAAATATGATTTCCTGCAAGGTCTCCAATTACACGACCTTCAATCTGAACATGTTTTAAATATTTTTCAAGTTCAATCTCATGACGAGCTTCAAGTTCAACATGGGAAAGTACTTTATGCTTTTCAAACAATATTTTTGCCTTGTCTGAAACAAGAGAATCCAATGCAAGTGGTGTTGTTTTCAAATTAGGCAAACCACGTCTTGCAGCTTCTTCTTGCCACTCTTCACTATATCCATCACCTTCAAATAAAACTTTCTTAGAAGCCTTGATATAGTTTTTGAGAATCTGCATGATTGCAACTTCTTTTTTATCACCTTTCTCAATCAATGCATCTACTTCTGTTTTAAAGGAACTCAACGTTTCTGCCATGATTGTATTCAATACAGTCATATTGTATCCGCAATTGGCTGACGAACCAACTGCACGAAATTCAAATTTATTCCCAGTAAAGGCAAATGGAGATGTTCTATTGCGATCAGTATTGTCCAGCAACAATTCTGGGATATTTTTATGTATATCAAGCTTCAACATCACCTCATCCTGTTCGTCAAATTTGTCTCCAACACGTTTTTCTACTGCATCAAGCACCTTAGTAAGATAGCCGCCTATATACGCTGAAATGATTGCAGGAGGTGCCTCATTTGCGCCTAAACGATGGTCATTCCCTGCAGAAGCTATTGCGGCACGCAGTAAATCAGCATTGTCGTGAACAGCTTTGATGGTGTTCACAAAAAAGGCAAGGAACATAAGATTTGTCTTCGGTGTTTTACCAGGTGCCAAAAGATTCACACCTGTGTCTGTTGCCATGCTCCAGTTGTTATGCTTCCCGCTTCCATTGATACCTGCAAAAGGCTTTTCATGCAACAACACATGAAGTTTATGACGCTTTGCTACTCTTGTCATTACGTCCATCAGTAGTGTATTATGATCCACTGCCAGGTTAAGTTCCTCATAAATAGGTGCACATTCAAACTGCGCAGGAGCCACTTCATTATGTCGAGTACGCAAAGGAATTCCTAGTTTGTACGACTCATTTTCAAAGTCACGCATAAATGTATAAATCCTTTCAGGAATTGCTCCAAAATAATGATCCTCCAATTGTTGTCCTTTTGCAGGCGAATGTCCAAATACAGTTCTTCCTGTCATAAGCAAGTCCGGACGGGCATTAGCCAATCCTTCATCTACCACAAAGTACTCCTGTTCCCATCCAAGGGTTGCTGTTACTTTGCTTACATTCTTGTCAAAATAATGGCAAACTTCCACTGCTGCTTTATTCAATGCTTCAATCGATTTCAATAATGGCGCTTTATAGTCCAGACACTCTCCCGTATACGATACAAATATGGTAGGAATGCAAAGTGTTAACCCATTTCCAATATTCATGATAAAGGCTGGCGATGTTGGGTCCCATGCAGTATAGCCTCTCGCTTCAAATGTTGCACGAATCCCGCCACTTGGAAAAGATGAAGCATCTGGCTCTTGTTGCGATAAGGCATTGCCATCAAACTCTTCAATTGCGGAACCATCTGTTTTAAGTGTAAAAAAGGAATCATGCTTTTCAGCGGATGTCCCAGTAAGCGGTTGAAACCAGTGCGTATAATGTGTGACACCTTTTCCTTGTGCCCAATGTCTCATGCCGGCAGCAATATGATTTGCAATGTTTCTGTCAATTTTTTGTCCAGTTTTTATAGAGCTGGTTAAACTCTTAAAAGCATCATCACTCAAATGCTCTCTTGCTATCTTGAGTGAAAAGACATTCTCACCGAAGATGGTGGTCACCTTGGATGGACTATCTACTTTTATATCATCTTTTGCAGATGTGAGATTGTCAATTGCTTTAAAACGTAATGATTGCATGGTGATGTATTTAATGGTGTGAAGTTCGGCAAAATACTTTTGAGCAACGAGTATTAACATTGATAAACCTTACTTAATATATATGTTGTGCGTAAAAGGTTAATAAACCTGTTGCTTTTCATTCTATTGTTTTGTGTTAAATGTGGTTGATGTAAATGCAGCCCCAAATGACAGACATTATGTTAGTTTAAAATCCGAATTGGTTGCTTAAAGCAAAAGCATAGCAAGCGTCAAAACAACGCCCGCAATAACAAAGTAGATGCCTTTCTTAAAAATGGCTGTTTTGGGGAGGAACATCCAAAATGAAGAAACTACAAAAAACAATAGCGATACACCAAAAAATATATTTAAAAAGAAAAGCGGGTCTGCGGTTTTCGCTTTGTGCAATTGTGTCATTTTCAATAGAAAGGAAGGCAATTCTTTCATATGAATGATTGCCTCTCCAGAGTTTTTGTCATATATGCCATTGTTGAAATAAATTTTTCCGGATTCCTCTTTTTCAATTTTAAAATCTTTAATCTTCAATAATTCTTTCAACTCACTTACGGAGGCTTGTGGTTTGATATTTTTGGTGATTTGTTTATCCAGCTTCAAAAAATCGGTGTCCCGTAATATGAGAATTATCCCACTGGTAGCATACACAGCCATGATGCCAACAAGAAAAAAACCTAGATAGCGATGGTAAATTCTCATTTTTTGATTCATAAGTGATTTTTTTATGGAAAAATATGTTGTTTTGAATTGTATACGTTGACTGAAGTTAATTGAATTGGGAATTATTTTAAAGCCTGGACTTCATGATTTTTTAATTTAATTCATACCTGTATTTTTTTACTTTTGCCCTCGAGATAAATTTCAATCCAATCTTTAAATCTTACTATAGATGAAACGTATTTTTGTTTTTATTTTGTTTGTATCCATGTCTTCATTTGTTTATGCACAACAAGTCGTAACTATTGGAAAAGGTGAAACTGCTAAAAGTAATGTCAGTTTTTTGTTGGGAGGTGCACTCGAGTTTGGAGGAGAGAGCATTATTTCTGTTGCCTTTCAGGATGGTTCTACTCAGAAAATGTATGCTGGCCAGGGCGGAACCTTTATGGCAGGCGGTAGCTTTACGTTTGGTGCAAAAGAAAATGTTGAGTTGCGTACAACGTTGGGTTTTAAATATTTGACTACCAAGGCCACCAATGTTAATATAACGCTTAATCGTATTCCTCTAAGATTTACAGGTTTATGGAAGCCAATCCCTAAATTTTATATCGGTGGAGGTCTCTGTTCCCAAATGGGTATCAAATTAAATGCTGGCGGTTTAATTCCTAATGAAAAATTCACATCTGGTATCAGCCCCACTTTCGAAATTGGATATCATATTTTTTCACTTGTCATTACCCCAATGAAATATACAGGCCATTTGGGAAATTCTTACAATGCAACTGCCGTTGGATTGTATTTTGTTGCTCCCCTCAAAAGGAGATTTAAATAAATTCAGCGTATTTTATGGGTAAATATTTAGAAAACACTCCTGTGTTTTTAGTAGGCAGACTATATTTTGAGAAAGCATCTTCGCAATAAATTGAAAGGATGCTTTCGTGCCTTTATCTTTTCTATTACCTTTGCTCATCTTTATAATTATGAGTACAACTGTCGATACCGCCAAGCAACTTGGTTTGCTGCCAGAGGAATTTGAAAGCATCAAGAAAATATTGGATAGAACACCCAATTTCAATGAATTGGCTGCCTATTCTGTGATGTGGAGTGAGCATTGCAGTTATAAGAATTCGATTAAATGGCTCAAAACACTTCCAAGGGATGGTAGTAAATTATTGGTCAAGGCAGGCGAGGAAAATGCTGGTTTGGCTGACATAGGTGATGGATATGGAGTTGTATTCAAAATTGAATCACATAATCACCCATCTGCCATTGAGCCTTTCCAAGGAGCTGCAACGGGAGTAGGTGGGATCCATCGTGATATTTTCACCATGGGCGCACGTCCAATTGCTTCGCTCAATTCTCTTCGATTTGGTAATATCAATGATGCAAAAACAAGACACCTTTTAAAAGGGGTAGTGGCGGGTATTGGACATTATGGAAACTGTTTTGGTGTCCCAACAGTTGGAGGCGAGGTTTATTTTGAAAATTGCTATCATACCAATCCGTTGGTAAATGCAATGAGCGTGGGAATTGTGAAAGTTGGACAAACTGTGAGTGCAACTGCAGAAGGAGAGGGGAATCCGGTTTTTATCGTTGGTTCTGCAACAGGTAAAGATGGAATTGGTGGTGCATCGTTTGCTTCAGCTGATATTACGGCAGATAGTGCGCAAGATTTACCATCCGTGCAGGTGGGCGATCCATTCCAGGAAAAAAAATTGTTAGAGGCTTGTCTTGAACTTATTCCCAAAGATGCATTGGTGGGTATGCAAGACATGGGTGCAGCTGGTATCATATGTTCTACGGCAGAAACTTCTGCAAAAGGTGGGGTTGGTATGAAAATCAATCTTGATAAAGTTCCTATGCGTCAGAAGAATATGAAAGCGTGGGAGCTACTCTTGAGTGAAAGTCAGGAACGAATGTTGATGGTGGTAAAAAAAGGCCGTGAACAAGAAGTCCTGGATGTTTTTGATAAATGGGATCTTCCTTGCTCAGAAATTGGAGAGGTTACAACTGATGGAATGCTTCGTTTTTACATGAATGGAGAATTGGAAGCAGAAATACCAGCCGAAAGTCTTGTTTTGGGTGGCGGCGCTCCGGTATATCATCGTGAATACAGCACTCCGGCATACTTTGAGAAGATCAAAGCCTTTAATTCTGCAGCAATACAGGTCCCAACTGATCTTAAAGCGGTGGCTGAGAAATTGGCAGTTCTTCCCAATATCGCCAGCAAGCGTTGGGTATATGAGCAGTATGATAGCATGGTAGGAACAGGAAATACAGCTACAAATGAACCGAGTGATGCTCCAGTTGTGTTGGTAAAGGAAACAGGTAAGGCGCTTGCTGTTACAACAGATTGTAACAGCCGCTATGTATACGCCGATCCCTATAAAGGTGCTATGATTGCTGTAAGTGAAGCAGCAAGAAACATCGTTTGTAGCGGTGGTGTGCCGTTGGGGGTTACAAACTGTCTAAATTTTGGTAATCCATACGATCCACAGGTGTATTTCCAATTTGTGAATGCCATCAAAGGTATGGGTGAAGCTTGCTTGAAATTTGATGCTCCTGTAACAGGAGGTAATGTGAGTTTCTATAATCAAAATCCAGATGGTGCGGTTTACCCAACTCCAACCATTGGAATGGTCGGACTGCTGGATTCTGAGGCAGATAAAATGACACTTGGATTTAAACAGGAAGATGATATCATTTATCTTATAGGTACTCCAACAAATGATATTGCTTCTTCAGAATATCTACATAAAATTTGTGGTATAGAATTTTCTCCTGCTCCTCATTTTGAAATTGATGAGGAATACAACGTGCAACAACTTATTCTTTCATTGATTGGTAATAAACTTATCAAATCTGCCCATGATATCAGTGAAGGTGGTCTTTTTATCACCTTATTGGAAAGTGCTTTTGTTTCAAGAAAAGGCTTTACTGCATCACAACCTGAAAATGCTATACGTAAAGATGCTTATTGGTTTGGTGAATCACAAAGTAGGATTGTGGTATCTGTTTCTCCTGATATGAAAGAATCTTTTGAGCAACATGTAAAGGCGACTGAAATCAATTGTACTGAACTTGGAAAAGTTACAGGCAATCATGTTGTGGTTGATGGAAATGATTGGGGTGCATTGGATAATTGGAACAGCGCCTATAACAATGTGATTGGTTCATATATGAGCTAATTGCCTCTATCTGACTTCAAAAACCACCATGCTGGCAAGTTCTCCTTCCTTAAGTGAGATTGTACCTGAAAATCCGGGATGTATATATCCATAATTCTCTGATTCAACATCAATATTCACTCTCGAATCTGGTTGTTTGATATTTATTAGATCCCCATTTACAAGCACTACCACCATTGGCCCCCTTGGTTTAAAATCAAATGAGGGCGCATTTTTGGTAAGTTCAATACGATAACCAACACACTTGTCGTTTAAAAACAATGTGTCCTGCACCAATGGTTCCCATGTTGAAGGCGTTCCCTTTTCATATCCACCCAAAATTTCAACATCAAAAGCATGTAATGTAATGCCCTTAGGTGCGGCAACCCTATGGGTAGAGGGCCCTGCAGCAAATGAAGAAAACCAGGACTGGCCTTGCTTAAAACTCATGGTTGTCCATTCCTTATCCAAGATCTGATTCGAATACTTTACCTCTTTGACCATTACAAAAGCAGATGGTTCGGCATGAATATGAAAAAGACTGGTATCGCCATCTTCAATCAATGCATCAATAACGCGCACATATCTATTGAACAATACCTGTTGATGTCTTGGTTCCTGATATACAGGTACTGCCTTTTGGGCACATATATCAGAGCAATGAAAAAAGCAAATAATCAAATTAGCAAGTGCCAATCTTTTTGTGAATAACATAATTTGTTTTATTTATCAAAATTCAATGAGAATCAATGTAATAAGGAGCTACAAAACTATTGTATTTAACTTATCCACATGCATTTTCAAATCTTTTTCAGGTGGCAAAATTGTGGTAGTTTTGTATGACCTCCTGAAATTTATTTCATGCTTTCAGTCGGTCCATTTTTATTTTCAAAGGACCGAAACCTGTTTACAGGATTTTTAAAGAATAAATCAATTTATGACAAAGTATATTTTTGTTACTGGTGGTGTTACATCCTCTTTGGGAAAAGGGATAGTGTCAGCATCACTGGCTAAGTTATTGCAGGCAAGAGGGTTTAAGGTAACCATTCAAAAATTCGACCCTTATATCAATGTAGATCCGGGAACCTTGAATCCATATGAACATGGAGAGTGTTATGTAACTGAAGATGGTGCTGAAACCGATTTGGATCTCGGTCACTACGAACGCTTCCTCAATATCTTCACCTCACAATCCAACAATGTTACTACCGGCAGGATTTACCAATCCGTAATCAATAAAGAGCGTGAAGGTGCTTATTTGGGTAAGACTGTTCAGGTTGTGCCTCATATCACAGATGAAATCAAGAGAAGAATGCAGTTGTTGGGGCAGGAAGGGTATGATATTATCATTACTGAAATAGGAGGCACTGTTGGAGACATCGAAAGTTTACCTTTCATTGAAGCTGTTCGTCAACTTCAGTGGGAATTGCCAGAAGATGATTGCCTGGTTGTGCATCTTACGCTGGTTCCGTACTTAAAGGCAGCAAAAGAGCTGAAAACCAAACCTACTCAACATAGTGTAAAAATGATGAGTGAAAACGGTGTGCATCCTGATATCATAGTATGCAGAACCGAACAGCCTTTGTCCAGTGAGTTGAAAAGAAAGATTGCGTTATTCTGCAATGTACAGCCTGATTCAGTGATTGAAGCAGCAGATGCAAGCAGTATATATGAGGTGCCATTATTGATGCAGCAAGAGCAATTGGATATCATCTGTTTGAAAAAGCTGAACATCACCTGGTATCCTGAGCCAGATCTGACTATATGGAAAGGTTTCTTGAGCAAATTACAGAACCCCAAATCTTCCGTTACCATAGGATTGATTGGTAAATATATTGAACTGCAGGATGCCTATAAGTCAATCCTTGAAGCATTTATACATGCAGGTGCAATCAATGAATGTAAAGTGGAGGTCGTAGATGTGCATAGTGAATTCATTACACCTGAAAATGTTTCTGAAAAGCTGGATGGACTTGATGGATTGCTGGTAGCTCCAGGCTTTGGTATGAGAGGTATAGATGGTAAAATATTAGCAGTTAAATATGCCAGAGAGAACGGACTTCCTTTCTTTGGAATTTGTTTGGGAATGCAAATGTCTGTAATAGAATTCGCAAGAAATAAAGTTGGGTTGTCAAACGCGCATTCAACTGAAATGGATCCCAACACCCCTGATCCAGTTATTGATTTAATGGAAGGTCAAAAGACCATCACGAATAAAGGTGGTACTATGAGGTTGGGTGCGTATCCGTGTAAAATTGAAAAAGGCACCCTGGCATATGAAATATATGGAACTGAAGATATAAGTGAACGTCATCGCCATCGTTGGGAGTTCAATAATAAATATCTGGACGCTTTCCAGAAGGCTGGGCTTAAAGCCAGCGGTGTGAATCCTCAAACCAATTTGGTTGAAATCGTAGAAATCCCGGGACACCCATTTTTTATTGGCGTTCAATATCATCCAGAATTGAAGAGTACCGTAGAAAATCCGCATCCGATATTTGTTCATTTCATCAAAGCGGCTAAAGCCCATCATACATCTAAGCCAGAATCCGCCAACCCTGTCAAAGGATCTGAGAAAATCTAGATAAATCTAGTAATATATATTCCAAAAGAACGGGCTCGTCCCGTTCTTTGTTATTTTAAGAATAAATCTTACTTCTCACTTCATCCTTATCTCTTCACTCTTCTTTTTCTCCTTACCTTTGCCCCTCAATTGAATCATATATGAATTTTGATAAGAACTCAGTCATTGGAATGGTGTTGTTGGGTATTTTGTTGTTTGGATATTTCTTTTTTACACGCCAAAGCCAGATTCAACTGGAGGCTCAACAAAAGCATATCAGAGATTCCATCGCGGCTATTCAACCCCCAATGCAGGATTCAATCACCGGAACTGTAAAAAGTGATATAACAACCCTTCCTGCTTTGCAAGTGGGTGGATTGGTCC
>CANFHO010000105.1 GCA_947447005.1 Chitinophagaceae bacterium | reverse complement strand
AGGATTGAAGTACAATAATTTTCACACCACTGCCATCTGTGCCCCATCACGCGCAGCTTTGCTAACTGGCCGCAATCATCATTCAGTTCACATGGGGCACTTTACCGAAACAGCCTTTGATGCACCCGGCTATGATGGATATATGCCATTTGAAAAAGCTACCATGGCAGAGGTATTGAAGGAAAACGGATATAACACGTTTGCCGTGGGTAAGTGGCATCTTACTCCGGTAGGCGACAGAACAGCAGCAGGACCATTCAACAGATGGCCGACGGGACGTGGATTTGAGGACTTCTTTGGATTTTTAGAATCCGCCACCGATCAATATTACCCGGTGATATGGAACGGACATACACGTGCAGAAATAGATACATCCAAAGGAGAACATTTTAATACGATCATCACCAATAAAGCCATTGACCTGATCCGTACGCAGAAGAATGCTGCTCCCAACAAACCATTCTTTCTGATGTATGCACCGGGTGCTGTGCATTCTCCCATGCAGGTGGATAAGCAATGGATTGATATGTATAAGGGGAAATTTGATATGGGGTACGATGCATACAGGGACATCGTATTGGAAAATCAAAAACGTTTGGGCGTAGTACCAAAGGAAACATCACTGCATCCCAGACATCCTTCTATACCTGCCTGGGATTCACTTCCCTGGATGGCACAAAAAGTATTCGCCAGGTCCATGGAAGCACATGCAGGATTTTTGACGGAAACAGATTATGAAATCGGGAGACTGATCAATTACATTCAAGAAATCAAGCAACTCGAAAACACCATGATCTTCCTGATCATCGGCGATAACGGCGCAACAAAATATACTGCTCCAGTACCAGGAGTGCCTGATAACAAAACCAATCTTCCATTCGAAGAACAAGTAAAGATTGCCTATGAAAACATCGACAAAATCGGCGTGAAAAATTTTAAAGGGGATATTCCATTGGGATGGACGCAAGCTACCAACACCCCTTTCAGATTGTTTAAATCAGACGCAAATGGTGAAGGCGGCACACACAATCCCATGATTGTGGTAGCACCAAAATACATCAAAGAGCCAGGACAAATCAGAACACAATACACACATCTCATAGACATTTGGCCAACGATTGCAGAATTGATTCATGCTAAAATGCCTTCAACTATTAATGGGTATAAACAAGCCCCGCTTGAAGGCACCAGCTTTGCCTATTCATTGAATCAGGGATATGCAAGCGATAAACACATCCTTCAATATTATGAAAGTGGCGCACATCGTGCATTGTACTATGATGGATGGAAAGCCACTTGCTTTCATATTTATGGCACACCTTATTCAACAGACAAATGGGAACTCTATCATATGAAAAATGACTTCAACGAGCGTGTGAATCTGGCTAAAAAATATCCTGAAAAACTGAAACAATTGATTGCCCTGTTTGAAATCGAAGCGAAGAAATACAAGGTATACCCATTGCAGGAATCATGGTTCCCGTCTGATGAATACCTGAGGATCAGTGATAGCAGGCATCCGAAAAGTAAACAGTAAATTTTAATACATATTTTCTACGATCAAATTTTTTTATCCTTCATCAAAAAGAGAATTAAACAAAATGAAAAAGAATTTGCTGTATTTTTCTGTACTAGGCTAAATACATCAGCCCCGAAGGGGCTTGTAGCCTGCCGAAGGCAGGCATGTTGTTGCCGTTGGCTTTAGCCAACGGAAAAGTGTAAAATGAAGATAAATCGACTGGCTTCGGTAGATAAACAAAGCGAAGGCACAAAAAGAAAAGTCTGAATGTATGCATTTTCATTCCGTCGGCTAAAGCCGACGGCAACATATTCAAGCCGACTAAAGTCGGCTAACAAAAAAAACAGCCCCGAAGGGGCTTGAAGGTGTTGCCGTTGGCTTTAGCCAACGGAGAGTATAAAAGAAAAAATATTTAATTACTGAATTATGAAACATCTGATTTTATCATTTATTACAATGCTGATCTGTATGACAATTCATGCCCAACAGGATTACCCCATCAAAGCGGTTGATTTCACTCAAGTGAAATTGAATGATCTGTTTTGGTTGCCGAGGATTGAAACCAACAGAACTATCACCATTCCTGCATCCTTTGAAAGGTGCGAAAACACAGGCAGGGTGAAGAACTTTGAAAAGGCTGCGAGCAAATCAGGAGCATTTGGAACCACATTCCCCTTTGATGATACTGACATTTACAAAACCATTGAAGGAGCATCCTTCTCATTGGCAGTTCATCCAGATGCAAAGCTTTCCGCGTATGTTGATTCGCTCATCACCATCATTGGAAAAGCACAAGAGCCCGATGGATATTTATATACTGCTCGTACGATCAATCCAGCCAAACCCCATGCATGGTCGGGTTCTGAACGTTGGGTGAAAGAACGTGAATTGAGTCATGAGTTATACAATTCAGGTCACCTCTACGAAGCAGCTGCAGCGCATTTTCTGGCTACCGGAAAAAGAAATCTCCTGAACATCGCTTTGAAAAATGCAGAACTCGTTTGCAATGTGTTTGGTCCGGGCAAGCGTTCCGTGGCCCCTGGCCACGAAATCGTTGAGATGGGTCTTGTTAAATTGTATCGAATAACAGGAAACAAACACTATTTGAATACAGCGAAATTTTTCATTGATGCAAGGGGACAATATACCGGCTACAATCGGACAAGCGATGATTCCTGGAAGAATGGATCTTATTGGCAAGATGCAAAGCCTGTAAAACTGGAAGATGAGGCAGTGGGACACGCAGTACGTGCAGGGTATTTATATGCCGCAGTGGCAGATGTGGCGGCACTTACAGGAGATGACTCTTTAAGTCAAGCCATTGATAAGATCTGGGAAAATGTTGTTTCAAAAAAAATATATGTGCAAGGAAGTATTGGTGCCAGAGGTGATGGAGAACGTTTCGGAAAGAACTATGAGTTGCCCAATAATGATGCCTACAATGAAACATGTGCATCTATTGCCAATGTGTATTGGAATGAACGGATGTTTTTCCTTCATGGCGATAGCAAGTATATCGATGTACTCGAAAAAACATTGTATAATGGATTGATATCTGGCATCGGCCTGGATGGTAAATCATTCTTCTACACCAACGCCATGCAGATTGTGAAAGCAACCGACAAGCAAACCAAGAATGGATTCACTGAAGAGCATGCAGAAGTAAGTCGCTCTGGCTGGTTTGATTGCTCCTGTTGTCCTACAAATCTTGCCCGACTACTCCCATCCGTTCCAGGGTATATGTATGCACAGAAAAAAGACAACATATACATCAACCTTTTCATCAAGAGCAGTACATCCATCATGAATGGAAACAATAAGATCATCATTACGCAAGATCATTCCTATCCTTGGAAAGGTGATCTTCATTTCAGCATAGATCCTGCCACTGCTTCGAAGTTTACTATTCAAGTCCGCATCCCCGGATGGGCCAGGAATGAAGCCATCCCATCGAGTTTATATACCTATGCAGATATGATGCATGGAAAAGTTATGATCAAGGTAAACGGAGTTGCAGTGAACTATCTTACAGAAAAAGGATTTGCTATTTTGAATCGGGTATGGAAGAAGGGAGATAAAATTGATATGTTCCTTCCGATGGAAACCAGAAAAGTAGTAACTGAGAACACTGTTCCGAGCAACGAGGGACTGATTGCATTGCAACAAGGTCCGATCATCTACTGTGCAGAGTGGGCAGACAATAACAACAGTACCAGCGATATTGTTATTCCATCAACAGCACGCTTCACTACAACTTTCAAGCCAGCATTGTTGAATGGAGTAAATGTGATTCAAACAAGTGTATGGAAGAAAACATCCACAGGAGAAAAAACACTACAATCATTCACTGGAATACCCTATTATGCATGGGCCAACAGAGGCAAAGGTGAAATGACCGTTTGGATAAAAGAAGAAAAATGAAAATATCATTACAAATCAAATGGATTGCATCACTTGCTGCTGTTGTCATCATGACAGTGGCCATGCAAAAACAAGGTGCTGCGTTAAAAACTGCTTACGCCACCAAAGGCATTGTCTCGCTTGAGTTTGGGAGCACAATCAACTCAGTAAAAACAATGCTCGCACATTGGCAAGTGGAGACAGTCAGAACAAATATTTTGCTCGACTTCCTTTACATACCTGCGTATGCATTTTTTTTCTTTATGAGTTTGCATCTGCTCTTGAATATGCATCAAGGAAAATTAAGAAAAAGAGGAACCTGGCTGAAAAACATGGTGTTCGTGGCAGCCGGATGTGATTTTATAGAAAATATATTGATGCTTAACACCATCGCAGGACATTTTTCAGAGGTACTGATCATGTCTACTACAATCATGGCGGCTATTAAATTCATTTTGTTGATTCAGATTGTTTTTTACCTAATGTTATCGCTTCTGGTCATTTTCATCAAAAAGGTGCAAGAAAAATCTATGAATGTCACCCAATAAAAACAACGATCTGCCATGAGAAAAAAGATATTCATCCTTTCTGCGATGTGTTTCACCACCATTGTATCTTCAGCTCAATCCATTGCCAAATTCAAATTGACCCTCGACAGACCTACCAATGGACTTTCCGTGCCGGCAAGCATCCATCTGGATGAGATCAGTTTTGGCCACGATTCATCCATCAGTTTATTCCAGGTAACTGGTAAAACCAGAAAACAAGTGCCTTTTCAAATCAATGAACAAGCAGGCAGGACTTTATCCTGGAATGTACTTGCAACAGATGATAATGAGATAAACTATGAATTGGTTCAAACTTCACCTTCATCCTTTGAACATATCAAGGCCATTAAAAATGATAGCTCCATCACCATGACCAATCACGACAAAAATCTGTTGAGATATTATCATGCCACTGTAAATCCACCTAAGGGGCAAGACATAAATTACAGAAGAAGTGGGTTTATTCATCCGGTTTGGACGCCACATGGACAAGAACTTACAAGAATACAGGCGCCCGATCATTATCATCACTATGGCATCTGGAATCCATGGACGCATGTGGAATTTGAAAAGGATACAGTAGATTTTTGGAACATCAAAGGGCATCAGGGAACCGTCAGATTTGCTAAACTAATTTCTAAAACAGAAGGCCCTGTATATTCTGAGTTCGAAGCATTGCATGAACATGTGGTTTTCAAAAAAGATGGAACTGAAAAGGTAGCATTGAATGAAGTACAAACCGTTCGTGTATATCATCCAGAAAACAACGACTATTATATTGTAGACATCACATCCAACATGAATTGTGCTACAGAAAGTCCATTTCATATACTTGAATACCGATATGCAGGTATGGGTTGGAGAACAACTGAATATTGGAATGATAAAAACTGTGAAGTTTTAACCTCAGAAGGTAAAACAAGAAAAGACACGGATGGTTCCAGAGCGAAATGGTGTATAGTACAAGGCGACTTGCCAGGAAACGAATATGGAGGGATCGCATTTCTTTCGTATCCTGCAAACTACAATCATCCTGAACCCATGAGGATATGGACGTTGGGAACCAATGGAAGAGGCGATATGTTTTTCAGCTTTGCTCCAACCAAAGACAGGGATTGGGTTTTAGAGCCTGGTAAAACATATGTGTTGAAATATAGAATGGTGGTGTTCAGTGGAAAATTTGATGCAGCCAAGGCAGAGAGTGCATGGCAATATTTCCAAAAAGGTCCGGCCATAAAATGGTCTAAATGAAATAAATGATTTAACTTTTACCCACTTTACAAAACGATAAAACTGCACATCATGAAAAAACAAGACAAAAATGTCAGCCGGAGAAAATTTCTTGATACAACGGCCAAGGCATCAGCAGCAACGATGATCATCAGTGGTATGCCCACCATCGTACCTGCAAGGGTTTTCGGAAAAAATTCTCCCAGCAATACCATCAATATTGCTTCTATTGGATGTGGAAGAATTTCCACTTCACATGATATGCCAGAGATTGCAAAAAATGCAGGTGCAAGAATCATTGCAGTCTGTGATCTTGACAAAAACAGGGCAAACATGGCTCCCAATACTGTAAAAAATATTTACAGTAAGGCTTCTCATTTGAATGGCGGCCTGATGGGTGATTGGGATATCAAAATATATAATGACTATAAAGAATTGTTACTAAACAAGGATATTGATGCGGTACATGTAAGTTTGCCCGACCATCAACATGCTATTGTAAGTGTGCATGCAGTGAATGCCGGCAAAGATGTATATCTGCAAAAGCCTGCTTCATTGACCATTGAAGAAGGAAGAATTCTTTCCAATGCAGTAAAAAAATCTGGTCGCATTCTTCAAATGGGATCTCAACAGAGGGGAAACAACCCATGGCCTCAATTCAAGAAAGCTTGTGAACTTGTTCGCAATGGAAGAATCGGACAATTGAAAACCATTGAGGTTGGATTGCCAGGTGATCCAGGCGGAGGAAATAAAACACAAATGCCTGTTCCTGCAAATTTGGATTATGATGCTTGGCTGGGTGCAACTCCAGAGATCTATTACACGGAAGACAGGGTTCACTCTCAGGAAGCTGGACCACGTGGAATCAACAGCAGACCAGGTTGGTTGCGTTGTGAGCAATTTGGGGCAGGCATGATTACAGGATGGGGTGCACATCATATTGATATCGGACATTGGGCCATGGGAATGGAATACAGCGGTCCAATTGAAGTCTGGGGCAAGGCAAATTATCCAACAGATGATGCAAATTATACAGGACTATGGAATGTTCATGGCATTTTCAGAAGTGAAGCTTTGTACGCCAATGGTGTAAACATGATTGTAACGAATGAATTGCCAACAGGTGTTAAATTCATTGGAAGTGAAGGATGGATCTGGGTTACAAGAGGAAATTATCGCGTAACCGATACCGATCCAGTTGCAGATAAAGATGGTGTAAAGCCCATTGATGCAAGCAATCCGAAGATCCTCACATCTGTAATCGGTGCCAATGAAATTCATTTGAAAGACAGTGCAGAACAACATGCTGATTGGTTGAATTCTGTAAAAACAAGACAAGAGCCAAGCACTCCGATTGAAGTGGGACACAGATCCTGTTCTGCGTGCTTGTTGCATCAAATCGCCATGAAAGTCAAGCGTAAAATTTATTGGGATCCAAAAACAGAGAAATTCAAAGGTGGCGATAAGGAAGCAACAGCTATGTTGTCGAGACCAAGAAGGAAGAAATACGACTTTTAAAGAGAAAAGAGAAGAGAGAAAAGTGAAAAACGAAACAGCCGTTTAAACAGGAATAAGGCTGTTTCTCCTTTCTCCTTTCTCCTTTCTCTTTTCTCTCTTATCTCTTATCTCTTATCTTTTAACTTCTCTTAGGTACCAGTATCAAATTCTTCTGCAATGTATGTTTCAAATGGGCCTTCACTAGTTGGCCCATATTTTTTGCATTTCGGTAATACTTATCATTTTTAAAATATTCGATCAGCTCTGATTTCAACTGCTCTGTTTTTTCAGACGTGGAAATATTATCATGACTCATAATATCAGTAAGATCGAGAATCCGGTATCGGGCGGATGCCACGCGGAAGGTCATGATTGTTCTTTCTTCGGTTTGATATTGCGTGATAGACTCTTTATTCAGGTAAGTCATCACCATTTCAACCATCTCTTTATTTTCTTTAAAAAATTGTGGCAGATACAATGATTTTCTTCCCTCGTATGATTGCTGATCAAAATCAATGGCACGAATTCGATACTGCACATCTTCGATATCCGGGATAATATTCACTACAAAATTATATGAACGCATATCACCTAACAACTGCACAAAACATCTTTCATTGAACTTTACAAATTCCTTTGCAAGACGTATTTTATTGGTCCTTGGCATATCCAGTAAATCCTTGATGAAGATATCACCAGGAACACCAGGTATATGTTCCTCTACCAAGGTATTGTTAAATGTCAGGTATTTGATTCTGTTAGGTGATAAGAGATGTTCCAGCTCCAATCCATAAACCCTGTTTGCATCTGCCTTCTTGATATAGAAATAATCATAATTATCGTTGAACTTATTTCTGATACGGATCCTGTAAGGCTGACTGTTTCCAAAAAAACAAAAATCAATTCTATCAACATCAAGGTGGTTGATAAAACTCATATCCCCCTCTGTCTTGAGAATGGCATAGATACGCACCAATCCATCACGCAGGTATTCCCAATCACGCATATCGAACGTAAGATGCTCCCAGCTCGTGTATTTCCCTTGCTTATCTTTTAAAGGAGAAGTGTACGTAAATCTTTGGAGATCGATATATTCAATAGGAAGTTTGACTTCCCTTCGATAACGTATCAAATAAGAACGTAAATCTTTACAGATGAGGAATGAAGGCTTCTTTTGGGATGGTTTGTTCAATTCCATTCCTTGATCCACATACCTGTCAAACTCCAATTCAGCCATAGGTGTATTACATTAAGCATCTACAATTTACCCAATCTTTTGCTTATCTGGAAATTATTGTATCAACCTTCTCAGCTCAGGATGCTTTCGATTTTTCTAGAAATATGATCCAATACAGAGAATGCCGTTTCTGCCATTTTATTCCCTTTGTTATCCAACAAAGGATTGATTTCACAAAATTCAATACAACTTACTTTTCCGGTATTGATAAACATGTCAATGATGTTCATTATCTCTTGAGGATGAAATCCAATTTTCACAGGTGTTCCAGTTCCATAGGATATTTTATCGCAATCCATGGAGTCTACATCAAATGAAATATAAATATGATCACACTCTTTTAATGATTCAATAGCATCCTCAATGCTGTCTCGCAAAGAATTAAACCGAAGTTCTTTTACCTGAAAATATTTGATATGCTCTCTGTGAATCAACTCCTCTTCTGCTTTTTCATAATCACGCAATCCAAAATATAGCAAATGCTTTGGCAATATTTTAGGTCCGTCAACACCTATATTTTTCAATGCATTCCAATGCGACAAAGTAATGTCTGAAGGATGATTGATTTGACATTCCAGATTATCCATATTCAATGCTGCCGCGAGGGGCATGCCATGTATATTTCCTGATGGTGAAGTATACGGTGAGTGAATATCTGCATGTGCATCCAACCAGATGACACCAAGTGTTTTCTCAGGGTGAGCCGCTTTTATACCACTGATGGTGCCCAATGCAGAAGAATGATCTCCGGAAATTATAAGTGGAAATAACCCGTAATTGAATGTTTGTTGAACAGCATCAGAAACCCGAATACACTGTTCTAATACATGTTCAATCCGCTTTGCAAATTCATTGGTGTTTTTGCGATAGATGGTCTCATTATGGCTTTTAATATCCATATAAAGATGTCGATGGAAATAATCATTTCCTGCATTGATTGCCGCAATTTCGACAGCATCGATACCCATATCAGACCCACGGGTGCCTGCTCCAATGTCAGACCTGTTCTTCAACAATTTGATCTTCATGGAGCAAATGTAGGTTTGCTGTGATAAGGAAAAAATATTTTCAGGTCAAATAAATGTAAATATTATGGAGTATCTCATTTATATGAAAACAAAATAGGCAGTATAAAAACAATGAAGATTGTCCATGCACCATACACCGGCAGATATCCGGCGATGCTGTTTTCTATATTCCTAAGCTCATTGTCTTGCTTAATAGATTTGAACAACCTGAATGTAACCAACAGCAGATGAATGAAAATGAGAATATTTCCACCCAGTACAGCAACCCTGTT
>CANFHO010000104.1 GCA_947447005.1 Chitinophagaceae bacterium | reverse complement strand
TGTCAACCTGATTTCCCACATTCCGATTGCCATATAGTTGTCCTTGTTTGGCGATGGTTCCCCAAAAGAATGGCAATAGTTTTTGTCTTTTTGCCTCTGGAGAATTTCCTCCATAGGTTTTAAATAAATTCAGGCTGTCTTTTTGATTGTATCTTTTATCTGCAGCAATCTGCTCATCCATTCCCTTAAACACTTCGTGCCACCTGAATCCGTCTGTGGTTATAATGACCAAGCGCTGATCATTATCTTGAGCAAATGTTTTCAAGGCAAAAAGACTAAAGACAATTGAAATCGAAAATATTTTTTTCATGTGTATCGTTTTATGCTACCCAAATATACTTAATCTGATAAGTTCTGGGCGCATTATCGTTTTGTTACTGGAAGGTGTTCTCGCTATTAAGTATATTTGGTTATGTACAGAACGGTTTTGATTTCATTCCTTTTAATGCTTTTCCTGATGGATGGAATTGGGCAAGATTCTACAGTATGGTTACATGGCAAAGACATTAGAGAAAAAGGATATTTTAAAAATATAGGATTTACGCAAAAACCATCTGTACTCGGATTGGTCATTGAAAATACATTTTCAATTGAACAAACAGAATATATTAAAATCAACAATCCGCATATCAATAATTTATATCTGATAAATAAATCAGGTGATACGATTTACAATACAGGTGATCACAGATATTTTGAATCAAGGCCAATATTTTTTTGGGACTATATACTTCCAATTACAGTAAAAGGAAATTCTACAGATTCATTTAAATTAATACTTGATAATTCGGGAGAAAGTCAACTCTATAATATTGAATTGATGAAACCGAACAAATTTGAAAAAATAAAAACATGGGATACTTTTCTATATGGTACCATCCTTGCTTTTTCAGTCATCTTTTCGACAATATTTCTTTTGATAGGAATATTTAAAAAAGAAAAAATAAATATTATTTTCTCTGCATTTATACTCCTTTCAACAATTTGGCTTTATAATATAACGGGGATTCTTTTTCAAATAGTATGGCCTAACAATATTTATCTGCAACACAGTGCACGGGTCATTTGCTCCAGCAGCTCCATAGGCTCATTTGTTTTCTATTTCATTACATTTTATAAAAATCAAATCGGAAAAAAAGCAATGATTATTTTTAAATCATTCATTCTGGTTTTATTTATGCGCATAGTCATTGTGATTGGTATGCCACAGTTATTAGAAAATGTTGCATTGAAGTATTTTCTATTGATCTTAGGAACATTACTTTTAATTGTTGGTTTGATTTTATTGTTATTTTATTTAATCAGACTTTTCAAAATTCGTGTTCATTTGGTTCACAATATTGGATTCGCCATATACTTTTTATTTGTACTGAAAGAAGGTGTTAAGCTCGGTGGTTTAAATATGTTGCCCTTACCCCAATACGATGAATATATATCAGCACTTGCTTTGTTCATCATTACTGCCATATTCTCTATTGCTAATATTCAAAACTACTTGTTTCAAAAAAAACTACAATACCTCCACGAACTTGAAGTATCTCACAAACGAGATCAGGAAATGACTGAAAAAATCATTGATGCACAAGAACACGAAAGATCTTCCATCGGTAAAGATATACACGACCAGGTAGGCGTTCTACTTTCGGTGATTAAAGTTAAACTTCAAACAATTAAAAAAAGAAGAGCAGATGGTGCCCTCAACGAAGAAATGGATCAACTTGTTCATATCATCAATACATGTAATGAAGAACTTCATAATATAGTTGACAATCTGGTTCCTCCCGAATTTGATCAATATGGTTTTATTCAAATCATTAAAAATAGAATTGAAATTTTTGAAAAAGCCACTGAAATTGAATTTCATTTTAATACGTCTATTGAAAATATTGAAGATGAAGTTATTTCACTTGTTCTGTATCGTGTGGTTTCTGAATTAATTGCCAACTCAATCAAACATGCTGAATGTGCTGATATTTATATCGATATTCATCAAAAAGACAATAGTTATGAATTGATATATATTGATAATGGAATTGGAATGGATGAAATGGCATTGAGTCAAAGTCATGGCATAAAAAACATTCACAGCAGAATCAAATATCTCAATGGTACCCTAACTTCAAATTCGCAACCGGGCAGAACAGAATATAGAATTATAATACCCATGCATAAATGAAAACTTACCGTTTATATATATGTGATGATCATATGCTTTTTCTGGAAAGTATTGAAGCCTATATAAACTTGCAAGAAAAATATGAATTGGTGGGAAGGGCCGAAAATATCGAGGATGCATGGAATGATATTCAACTGCTAAAACCGGATATCATTTTAATTGACTATCATCTGAAAACCAAAAATGGTTTAGAGCTTTTGGAACTGATCAAACAATCTGATTTAGTAAACATTTGTCTTATGCTAACAATGCGGCGTGATGTAAATATCAGAAACAAAGCACGACAATTGGGCGCAGATGGATATCTATTAAAATCTATTGGTGCAGAAGATATGATGGGTGTTTTTGACCTTTTCACATCTGAACATATTGAATTCTATGATTCACTTGTAAATGAAAATATGTCAAATGGGGTATTTGGTGAAAAGCGACTTAGCTCCAGAGAACTTGAAATTGCCAAGCTGGTATGTAAAGAATTCAGTAGCGAGGAAATAGCCAATATGCTAAAATTGAGTCTTCACACTGTAAGTACCCACAGAAAAAACATACTTAAAAAAATGAAAGTTAAAAACAGCATCGACTTGCTAATGACACTCAAAGAAACCTACGGTGTAGAATAGTTCATATTCTCTTATTCCTTCTCTTTTCTCTCTTCTCTCTTCTCTTTTCTCTTTTCTCTTTTCTCTCTTCTCTTTATTCAAATTCCATATTCACACAAAAACTTAATCCGCATAATCTTAAGCTGCTCCCACTCTAAATCTAAATCAGACAGTTCCTGTTTTGCAATATCCAAACTGCTGGTTTCACAGTTTTTGAAATAATCCATGATTTCATCCTGATCATCCTCATCAACCATTTGGTCAATGGCATAATTTAAATTCAACTTTGTTCCACTCGCTACGATTGTTTCCATTTCTTCCAACAAATCCTCCATCTTCATATCCCTGTTCTTGGCTATTACATCTAAGGATGTTTTTTTATCCACTTGTTGAATGATGAATACCTTATTTCCACTCTTGTTTACTATACTCTTCATCACAAAATCATCAGGCTTCACTATATCATTCTCGTCTACATATGTTGAAATGAGGTCAACAAATTTTTGACCATACCTCATTGCTTTACCTTTACTCACACCACTGATGCGCTCTAGTTCCTGTAAACTGGTTGGATATTGAATGGCCATATCTTCCAGGGATGATTCAAGAAAAATAACAAATGGTGGAAGTTTTTTCTCTTTTGCAAATTGTTTCCTGAGGTCTTTCAACATTTCAAACAACTGTGTATCTGCAGTTGCTGGAGCTGAGTTGTCTACAGCATCTTCATCGTCTTCATTTGCATCTTCAAATAAATTGCTCATCACCAATTTCAATGAAACTGGCTTCTTGAGATATGATATTCCGGTCTTCGATATTTTCAAAACCCCATGCTCAGTAATATCTTTTTCCAACATTCCTTCCAACAACATATGCCTGATCAACGATGTCCAATAATGTTCAGGCTCATCATTTCCGCAAGCAAATACATCCAATTGGTCATGCCTGTACATTTGGATTTGTGGAATCATTCTTCCAATGAGTATGTTCAATATATAATCGATGGCAAAACGTTCGTCTAACGCCTTTATCACCTTAAGAACCTTAACTGCATTGGTTTTGGCTTCTATTCTCTCTTTTGGATGTATACAATTATCGCAACTTCCGCAGTTTTCCTCGGTGAACTTTTCACCGAAATATGTCATGATCACTTTTCTTCTGCACTGACCACTCTCTGCAAATGCAACCATCTCATCTATAAGTTGTCCGCCTACTTCTCTTTCACTCAATTGTTTATCTCGTAAAAAATGTTCCAACTTTGAAACATCCTTATGGGAATAATACAAATAACATTTCCCTTCCATACCATCCCTGCCAGACCTTCCGGTTTCCTGATAATAATTTTCCAGGCTTTTGGGGATATTATAATGTATCACAAATCGAATATCCGGCTTATCAATGCCCATACCAAAAGCAATCGTAGCAACAATTACCTGCATGTCTTCATTCAAGAATTGATCCTGACGTTCTGCCCGCAACTTACTGTCCAATCCGGCATGATACGCACCGGCCTTGATTCCATTTACATTCAACAATGCAGCCAATTCTTCGGTTGTTTTCCGATTTAAAGTATAAATGATACCACTCTTACCCCTATTTTCTTGAATAAATCGTACAATTCCCCTGATGGTTTGATCCTTATTGACCTTTGGCACCACCTCATAATATAGGTTTGGCCTATTGAATGACGAAATGTAAATATTGGGATCCCTCAAACCCAGGTTGTGTACTATATCATGCTGCACCTTCGGTGTGGCCGTAGCAGTCAGTGCAATAACGGGTACGTGCTCACTGATCTGATCCATCATTTCCCTCAAACGCCTATACTCCGGCCTAAAATCATGTCCCCACTCTGAAATACAATGGGCCTCATCTACAGCAAAAAAAGAAATTTTCAGATCACTGAAAAAATCCAGATTTTCTTGCCTTGTCAATGTTTCAGGTGCTACATATAACATTTTGGTTTTGCCCGAATTCAAATCTTCGTGCACTTCCTTGATTTCCTTTTTGCTAAGTGTGGAATTTAAAAAATGGGCTACATTATCGATACTGCTGTATCCCCTTACCAGATCCACCTGGTTTTTCATCAAAGCAATCAAGGGCGAAACAACTATCGCACAACCTTCACTGATCAATGCTGGCAACTGATAACAAAGACTTTTACCCCCACCAGTTGGCTTAATAACAAAGGTATCCCTTCCTGCCAACAGATTTTGGATGATAGCCTCCTGGTTTCCCCGGAATCCATCAAAACCAAAATACTCTTTCAGAGGCGTCAGTAAATATGGCGCATCCGTTTGTTGAGCATGGGTGCTTTTCGAGTTGGTATTTATCTTGCTTTTTGCCTTAGCCATTTGAATTGACTTTCTACTTGAAAGTTTCTTGTCTATACTATGAAAGATAACAAAAGATCGGCGCTTTTTAAAATATTTCCACAGGGGGGAGCAAATTTACTTTAACGTCTTTAATATTCCTTGGCATTTCTCATATATCATTGATAGATTCTTAAAATTGGATTTTGTACTTTTGCCTTTCCCTTAATAAGGGTAATACAAGCAGGCTTATGCAAAATACTTCGATAGCTGAGATTGCAAAGAAAACACTTGAGCTGGAAGCGCAATCTATCAATGAATTGAAGGCTTATATAAATGATGATTTTATATCCATTGTACACCTTCTGAATAAGATGAAGGGTAGATTGGTTGTAAGCGGTATTGGTAAAAGTGCCATCATCGGACAAAAAATTGTTGCAACATTCAATAGCACAGGTACACCATCCATTTTCATGCACGCTGCTGATGCCATTCATGGTGATTTAGGAATGATACAACAAGATGATGTGATCATGGTAATTTCAAAAAGTGGAGAAAGTCCCGAAATAAAAGTGCTCATCCCCCTACTGCAACATCTTGGAAATCCAATCATCGGAATGGTAGGTAACATAAACTCATTCCTTGCAAACGGATCTCATCATGTTTTGAATACCACTGTTAGCCAGGAAGCTTGTCCAAACAACCTGGCCCCAACCACCAGCACCACCGCTCAAATGGTTATGGGCGATGCACTTGCTGTCTGCCTGATGGAATTAAAAGGCTTTACATCTGAAGATTTTGCAAAATTTCACCCCGGTGGTGCACTTGGCAAAAAATTATATCTGCATGTTTCTGATCTGATTAAACTCAATGAAAAACCGGCAGTAAAAGTAAACAACTCTATCAAAGAAGTTATTGTTGAAATAACCAACAAACGTTTGGGCCTGACCGCAGTACTCAATGACAATAATTCTTTGGTGGGTGTCATCACAGATGGCGACCTTCGCAGAATGTTGGAGAAAGGAGGAGATATGATGTTAACAAAAGCATCAGACATCATGGGCAAATCTCCAAGAACAATCGAATCTGAATCTCTGGCCGTAGAAGCACTGGATAAAATGAGAAAAAATAATATTACCCAATTGATTGTGGTTGAACATGGTGAATACGCTGGCGTTATTCATTTGCACGACCTCATCAGAGAAGGTTTGATTTAATTCTAATATCTATGAAGAATAACAATCATTATGTAGCAATCATGGCAGGTGGCATTGGAAGCAGATTCTGGCCAATGAGTCGCACCTCTTATCCTAAACAATTTCTGGATATTCTGAATACAGGAAGAACCTTGATCCAAGGCACCTATGATCGTTTCAAAAAGTTTATACCAGAAGAAAATATTTATATCGTTACTTCTGAAGAATATGTTTCTATCGTTGCTGAGCAACTACCAGAACTTCGAAAAGAAAATATTGTTGCTGAGCCATCGAGAAAAAATACCGCTCCCTGTGTTGCATACATTTCATACAAACTCAGAGAGATCAACGACAAAGGGGCTTTGATTTGTGCACCTGCAGATCATCTCATCCTGGATGAAACTGCATTCACAAAAGTATGTCTTGAAGCTTTGAGTTTTGTAAACCACCACAAAGCACTCATAACACTTGGTATTAAACCCCATCAACCAAATACCGGTTACGGTTACATACAATTTGAACAACAGCCAGCAAGCGATAATGTATATAAGGTGAAAACATTCACCGAAAAACCTACTCTTGAATTGGCTAAAACATTTGTAGCCAGTGGCGAATTCCTTTGGAATGCAGGAATTTTTGTTTGGCAAGTGTCAAATATTGTTCGTGCATTCGAAAAACATCTTCCTGAAATTTCTGAATTGTTTGAATCACATCGAACTGATTTCAATACCGACAAGGAAAAAGAAGCCATTGATAAAATATATCCGCAATGTACCAATATCTCTATCGATTATGGTATCATGGAAAAAGCAGACAATGTATACATCATCCCATCTTCCTTTGGTTGGAGCGATCTTGGCACATGGAACTCTGCCCATGAAAACATGGAGAAAGATTATCTTGGAAATGCTGTTGCAGGAAAAAATGTTATAGTAATCGATGCTACCGGCAACATGATCCACGTACCCGACGAAAAGTTGGTTTTGCTTCAAGGCCTCAACGATTATATTATTGTTGATACGAATGATGTCTTACTCATCTGTAAAAAAGATAAAGAACAAGAGATCAAACAATATGTTGCTGAAGTGAAACGAAATAAGGGTGATAAGTTTCTTTAACTTCTTGAATCTTTGCTGTTGATGATAGGAAATTAATTTTTATGATTTCTGCCAAATCTTTTTACCTACATCTTTAGGCTTAGTATAACCACCAACTTAGAACATACAAAGCATGTTTACAAGCAAACTCCCTCATACCGGCACAAGCATCTTCACCAGCATGAGTGCATTGGCCGTTGAATCGAATGCAATCAATTTGGGACAAGGATTTCCGGATTTTCCAATGGACCAGCAACTTGCTGAACTTACTCAAAAAGCAATTCAAGATAATTTCAACCAATATGTTCCAATGGCAGGATACACAGCACTGCGTGAATCCCTCGCCGAAAAATTTCATTTTCTATATAACACGAGCATTTCACCAGATTCTATTACAATTACCCCAGGTGGTACGTATGCAATATATACCGCCTTTACTACCATCCTCCACCCAGGCGATGAAGTCATTGTTTTTGAACCCGCATACGACAGCTATATCCCCAACATTGAAGTAAATGGTGCAATACCTATTCGTATTCCATTGGAGTTTCCATCCTATAGCATCAATTGGGATACTGTTAAATCTTCTATCACACCCAAAACCAAAGCCATCATTGTTAACTCGCCACACAATCCCACCGGTAGTGTGCTTACGCACGATGATATGTTGATTCTGACAGATATTGTCTTAAAAAATAATCTTTATCTGATCAGCGATGAAGTATACGAACATTTGATATTTGATAACAAACAACACCAATCCGTGCTTAAATACCCTGAACTTTTTGAACGCAGCTTCGTATGCTTCTCCTTTGGAAAAGTGTACAATTGCACGGGATGGAAATTGGGTTATTGCGTTGCACCATCTCACCTCACCTCAGAATTCAGAAAAGTACATCAATTCAACGCATTCTGCTGCTATACCCCTTCACAGGTTGCATTGGCTACACACTTAAAAAATAATGACGCTTTCTTATCTCTTGCCCCTTTCATGCAGGCCAAACGCGATTTCTTTTTGGATGCGATGAAGGATAGCAAATTTTCGATGCTCCCATCTTCCGGCAGTTATTTCATTTGTGCCACCTACGAAAATATTTCTGAGAAACCAGCAAAAGAACTTGCCATCGAACTTACCAAATCTGTTGGCGTTGCAACCATCCCGGTTTCTGCATTTCATACAGATGGAAAGGATGATAAAGTACTCCGCTTCTGTTTTGCCAAAAAAGAAGAAACCATTCGCGAAGCCACAAAAAGACTCTGTGCAATCTAAAAAAACATCTTCGTATTTTTAGGTATAACTATTTCTATGGTCAACTCTGCCATGCGCTTTTGGATATCTGTATTTTTTGTGATGATGGTTCCAAACGAATCAACAGCTCAACAAACAAACACCAAACCTAATATCATTTACATCTATGCAGATGATTTAGGATATGGTGAACTTGGCTGCTATGGACAAACAAAAATAAAAACTCCACACATTGATCAAATGGCCAAAGAGGGATTGCGCTTCACACAACATTACAGCAGCGCTCCTGTATGTGCACCTTCACGCTGTATGCTGATGACTGGAAAACATGGAGGTCATTCTTTTGTAAGAGGGAACTACGAAATGGGTAAGTTTGAAGACAGCACGGAAAGAGGACAAATGCCTCTTCCCGAAGGAGCATATACAATCGCGGATATGTTGAGGTCTGTTGGATATACAACCGGCATCGTAGGAAAATGGGGAATGGGGGTTGTTGGAACAACAGGTACCCCAATCCAACATGGCTTCGATTATTCATATGGATACTTAGATCAAAAACAAGCTCATAATTTTTACCCTACTCATTTATGGGAAAACGACCAATGGGATTCTCTCAGGAATACTTTTTTTTATGTTCACCGGCCACTTGATCCGAAAACCGCTACAGATGCTGACTTCGAATCTTTCAAAGGAAAAGACTACGCTCCAGTAAAAATGACTGAAAAAGCATTGGGCTTTATTGAGAAGAATAAAAACAAACCATTTTTTCTGTATCTCCCATATACACTCCCGCATGTTTCTTTACAAGCACCGGATGAATATGTAAAAAAATACATCGGACAATTCGAAGAACAACCCTATTATGGAGATCATAGTTATGCGTCAACAAAATATCCTTTGTCAACCTACGCCGCTATGATCAGTTTTCTGGATGATCAAGTGGGAATCATCATGGAGAAAATAAAAAAATTGGGACTAGACAAAAACACGATAATTATGTTTTCAAGTGATAATGGTGCAACATTTGATGTGGGTGGCGTGCGTGCTCCATTCTTCAACAGCGTTGCCGGATTGAGAGGCTTGAAAATGGAAGTATATGAAGGAGGGATTCGTGTTCCCTTCATTGTTCGCTGGCCTGGTAAAATTTCTGCAAACACCACAAGTAACATAGCATCTGTTCAATACGATATGATGGCAACACTCTCTGAACTGACGCATTCAACATCTGGTAAAACAGATGGCATCTCACTTCTTCCCGAATTGCTCGGAAAGAAGTCTCAACAAAAAGAACACGATTTCATGTATTTTGAATATCCAGAAAACGGTGGACAACTTGCTGTGCGTATTGGAAAATGGAAAGGCGTGAAAACCAATGTGGCAAAGAATCCTATGGGTGCCTGGGAACTCTATGATTTGTCAACCGATATGTTTGAAAAAAACAATCTTGCTTCTTCCTATCCTGAAATCATCAAACAAATTGAAACCATCGCCAAACGCGAACACCAACACCCAACTGTATTAGACTGGGAATT
>CANFHO010000103.1 GCA_947447005.1 Chitinophagaceae bacterium | reverse complement strand
CGAATGGCGTCTCCCCACAAATGATAGCCTTCAATATTGTAATGCAATTTATCATCACGGTATAAAGATGTAATGGGTTTGCCATCTGATGAAAGAAATGTATCAGAAAAATGAATCGTGTACAAACCTGCTTGCTGTTTACAATATTCATCAATCAATCTGTTGGCCTCTTGAACTTTGTCCCACACCGCCCAACGTTTCTCACTGGGTGAGATCTGCAACCATGTAATGGGAATCGTCGGATATTTTTCGCGAATCACTTTGACCGTATACTTAAATAATTCTAATACTTGATCAGGAGTTTTGTCTTTTTCACTTGCAACAATATCATTTCCCACATACATGAAAATGGCGGCAGGGTTGTGCGGATATACAATACGCTTCACATAGTAGGCCAAATCAGTCATGTTGGATCCACCATACCCACGGTGAATGACATCCTTTAGTTTCAAATCTTCACGGATGTTTTCCCACAAACGAATGTATGAACTACCTACAAAGAGCACTGCCTTTTTACCGTGCTTTTCAATAGCGTTTAAACTATCAAAAGCATTGATGTCCTTTTCCCACCTGAAAACATACTCTCTTGTATTGGAATTATAAATGTATCTGAGTTGTGTATACAACCAATCAGATGAAGATTGGATGGCGCTGTCGATGAGGGGCTTTTTACTATCGAGTGAATGTCCTGCACCATAAAATGGACGCCACCCTGTTGGCACACCAACCTGCAAACATCGTTGATAGGTTATATACGGACCGTCGCCAAGTCCGTGATACGAATATGAGCTGTCGTATGGAACTGTTTTATCAGCCGTGCCTGCATAATTGAAGAGCGGAGCATCTCCTTTTTGAATCCATTTGTTGTCGATCATCGAGCCCCATGCATTCAATACACCGTGTACTTTGGATGAATATCCTTCATTGCCACTATTGCCTTCCAAGGTTCCCCACTTTGCTTGATCTATTCCTTTGGGGATTTCATTTTCATTCATGTATCCCATAGCAAGACATGTCATGGAACCTGCCGAGCTGCCTGCAATGAAAATCTGATTGGTATCTACGCCATATTTTTCAGCATATCTTCTGAAGTAACGAAGGGCAGCACGACCATCCTGTTGTGCACGATACATAGCTTCGGCATAATCATTGTTTGTTTTTGTAGATGCAATACCCAAACGATATTCAATGGTTGCAGTTATGTAACCACGCTTTGTAAATTCACTGCAAACCCTAGCACCATATCCACCAAAACGTGAACCATTTACAAATCCTCCTCCATGAATGAAAACAATGATAGGCCTACGTTTCATGGTATCCTTGGCAGGCTGATAAAAAGTAAGAAGAAGCTTTTCATTCTCCCCTTTCAAATTAGGTGCTTCGCCATATTGAATATTTTCAATAGAATCGATTCCAGTGAACACGGGTTGCTTGAATCTTTTTTGTGCATGCATTGCCTGATTAAGAATCAGGAAGATTGACAACAGAGATACCAGTTTGAAAAAGCTTACTTTCATATAAATAATTTTTTAACGTCATTCTTTACCACCTTGCCCATCGCATTGCGTGGCAGTTCATCAACTATTTTATAAACACGTGGGGTTTTATATGCAGCCATTTGTGTGCGCATCCACATATTTAATTCACTGGTATCGACATGTTCTTTGATGACGATAGCAGCAACGACCAACTCACCCCACTCATCATTGTCAATGCCCACAACAGCACAATCCGCAATAGCAGCATATGTTCTCAACACCTCTTCAATTTCCAACGCAGAAATTTTATACCCGCCCGATTTTATTATATCCACTGAATTTCTTCCAAGGATTCGATAATATCCTTCATCTAGTAAAGCAACATCGCCTGTTTTGAACCAACCATCTTCTGTAAAACTTTCTTTGGTTGCATCAGCACGTTTCCAATATTCCAAAAAAACATTCTTTCCTTTTATCTGGATCTCTCCAGGCTGATCAGATGCTGCTGATTGATTTTTTTCATCCACCAATCTCACACTCACGCCGGGCAATGCAATACCAACATGTCCTGCACGTCTCTGACCAATATACGGATTGCTGATGGCCATTCCTATTTCAGTCATTCCATACCGTTCTAACAATGTATGCCCGCTGATGACTTCCCATTTTTCCAAAATGGAAACAGGCAATGCAGCAGAACCACACACCATCAACCTGAATTGCTGAAAGGCATCCTTTGCTTCCGCTTTCTGTTGATCATTCAAGGTTTCCCAATGTGAGATTAATTTGAAGTAAATCGTAGGAACGGCCATGAATACATTGATGGCCCCACTCAAGAATCTACTAAATAAAACCTCTGCTGAAAATGATGACATAAACTCACAGGTAGCACCCGCATACAATGAACAACCAATCACATTGATGATGCCATGCACATGATGCAAGGGCAATACACAAATGGTCGAATCGGCTGAAGTCCACTGCCATGCTTCTATCAACGTCGAAACCTGAGTTTGAATATTTTCATGGGTAGTTACAACCCCTTTGGGCAAACTTGTCGTACCGCTGGTGTATAGAATCATTGCACGACGATCATCGCTAACAATGGGAAGATTATTTTTTATTGTTGATGGGGATTCATGTGTTTCAATCAATCTGATTCCATGCTGAACAGCATATTCTTCAAACATGGATTTATACTGTGGAGAAACCACAACGATTTTTGCTTCGGTATCTTCCAACACATATTGCAGCGAAGGAAAGGGATACGTCAAACACAAGGGAACCGCCACCCCACCTGCACGCCAGATAGCCCACTGCACTTTTACATAATCAAAGCCGGGGTCTACCATGTATGCCACACGTTCTTCCTGCAAATCATTTCTTACATCCAACAAATGATATGCCATGGATGCAGATGAATCTATCAACATTTGATAGGTGTATGATTTTTCATCAAAAATGATGGCTGTTTTTTCACTGAACTTTTCTGCCTGTTCTACACACTTGTACATAGTCTTATAAAAATAATCAGGCGCGACCATGCCAAGATCTATTTTTACGAAAACGTTTTCAGCTTCATGTAGTGCCTTTATAAAAACAAGGATAATGCTAACACACCCATAAGGCCAGTAACGGAAACCAATGTATCCATCATGGTCCACGTCTTGAAGGTATCTTTCAATGAAAGTTGAAAATATTCCCTAAACAACCAGAAACCCGTATCATTAAAATGGGAAAACATCATGCTTCCTGAGCCTATCGCCAATACCATCAGATTGGGTTCAATGAGTGATCCAGTCATCAATGGTAACATAAACCCTGCCGTAGTAATCCCGGCTACGGTAGAGGATCCAACGCATACCCGAATGATGGCAGCAATACCCCATCCCAATATATATGGATTGATATTGGAATGAATGAGATAACCCGCAATTTCCTTTGTAACGCCCCCATCTGTGAGCACTTGCTTGAGTGCCCCGGCAACACCAAAAATCAATATAATGGACGAGACATCTTTGATTGCATCCAGGAAAAATCCATTGAGTTTATCCTTCCCATTTTTCTTCAACACACCCAACGAAAAAAGAGCTATGACAATCGTAAACAAGAGACTGATACTCGCATCCCCTAAAAATGAAATGATTCCTTTGATGACACTATGATCATTCAAATTTGGAGCAATGAATGCGGCACTTCCAATTAGGAAAATGGGAAGCAGTATGGTCAAAAACGACATGAAAACAGACGGAAGATTTTTCGGATCCAAGGTTGGAGCAATGAAATTGATATTGGGCTTTGTTTTGATATGACTGAACATCGATCCATACAATGCACCTGAAATCAAAATGGCTGGAATCGAAATAATAATGCCATAAAACAATGTGAGTCCCATATCAGCTTTCAACTCATGCACCAAAAACAATGGTGCAGGATGCGGAGGCAGGTACCCTTGGGTTACAGATAAAGAGGCCAGCAAAGGCAAACTCAAATAAACAGCTGACAAATTATTTCTATACGCAACAGTAATTGCAATGGGTACCAACAGCATAAAACCAACGGCATAAAACAATGGGAGGCCAATGATGAATCCTGAAATCATAAAAGCCCATCGAGTATGCTTCACTCCAACCCATTGAACTATCTTGTTTGAAATCTGCTGGGCAGCACCTGACACAGATACAAGCTTGCCAAGCATGGATCCAAGTACAATCACAGAAACCAATGAACCCAGGGTGCTTCCTATACCCGACTGAACCGACTTCAGCAAGGTGTCTGGAGAAAGACCAATCAACAAACCCACAGCAAGCGTGACAAAAACAAATGCAAGAAATGTATTGACCCTGAGCCAGGAAATCAATAAAACAAGGATAAGCAAGCTTAGAATGGTAATGAATATCGCCATGGTCAATCAATCGATATTCAATTTACAGTCAATTTTTCAGATTGTCTCTTACATGCATTGATAATTATCCTGCTGAAATAGTTTATTTTTAAGCAAGAAGATTGCAGAATCATTCAATTTTCATCTATCTCAAAAATACTTTCCATGGACAGGACACTCAGCAAAGCAGAGATCGAAAATTATCATAACGACGGATACCTGATAAAAAAGCAAATGTTTAGCAAAGAAGAGATCGACAGGCTCTACAGCATTGCAACACAAGATGCAGTTACATCCCATGCCATGGATTTCATGGATCAGACGGGGAAGATGACCAAGCTTACGTTGTGGTTCACACCGGGCGATGATCCATTTGGATTGATGTCGCGTTCAGAAAGACTGATCAATGCATTGAGAGGAATATTGGGAGAGAAAGGCGATATCTGCCATTTTCACAGCAAGATCATGCAAAAGGAACCTAAAACAGGTGGGGCATGGGAATGGCATCAGGATTATGGATACTGGTATAAAAATGGTTTTTTCTATGCGGATGCCATGATCTCAGTGATGGTTGCATTGACAGAAGCTACAAAAGAGAATGGATGTTTGCAAGTGCTGAAAGGCACGCACAAGGTTCAACGCATTGAACATCATTTTGTTGGTGAACAACAAGGGGCTGATCAGCCTTTTGTTGATGAATTGATGAAAACACATGAACTTGAATTTGTGGAATTGGAACCAGGTGATGTGCTTTTCTTCCATAGCAATATCTTGCACAGGTCAGATGCAAACAATTCCGACAAACCAAGATGGTCTGTAATCTCTGCATACAACCTGAGCTATAATATTCCATTCAGGGAAAAACATATGTCTTGTATCGAACCAATCAACGTAGTTCCTGACACTGCACTGTTGTCCAATGAAATTGCAAAAATCAGTGATGCTGATTTTTTGAAAAAGGAGAATGAAATCACCCTGAATGTCAAGTAATTGAAAACAATACTTTTAAAAAAAAGGAATGCCAGATTACCTGACATTCCTAAAACAAGAGTGAAAATGGTGATTGTAATAGCTATTTCGTGTTTCCCTTCATCTTGAAGTCTTTCAAAGAAGTTTGTACCTGATTCAAGTCCCTGTCAAATTCGGATTTGAAGCGAGCCCAATCCGTTCCCTCGCGTTTGAATTCATCAATTCTTTTTTGAAGATTTTCGTTCTTTTTCTCCAAATCTGACAAATATTGTTCAGATGCAACATCTGCTGTTTTACCATGCTTATCCAAAATCTTTTTAAGTTCTTTGATTCTCACAGTATTAGCCTTAATCCTTATTTCGGCAGCTGTTTTATACATAGTCCATTCTGCTTCATTGACCAATGTAATTGAGTCTGCCTTGTATTCTTTTTTTACTTCTTTGATTTCAGTTTGTCGCTCTTTGGCATGTTCCTCAGTTTCTTTTTCATTCTTTTTGGGATTGTTACAGGCGAATAAAAAACAAACAGAAAAAAACAGAACAATGGCATTAGATACATAATTTAGTTTCATAGATTGCTATTTAATTGTCAATGAGTGATGCGTAAATATGTGGCAAAATTAGAACCAGACATACACGAATCATATGACGATTGTTCTGTTGAAATAAGATTTAATTCATCTCTTTAATGTTTACCAACAGATATTGGCCATCTTTAACCTCTTTTTACTACGTTTAATCAGAAATCAACCAAAAGACATGAAATCCATAGCCATTGTACTGTTTTGCTGCTTAAACACTGGGATATATGTGAATGCCCAATCAAACACTCAATTGAAGGTAAAAACTCATGTCAACTGGTCCGACTATCTTTCACAACACGACTTGGTTTGGAACACCATTCCGAAGGATTACTTTGAAGGAGCCTTTGTGGGAAATGGATTGCTGGGGACCATTATTTTCAAAGATGATCAAGACTCCAATACCATCAAATTTGAAATTGGAAGAACAGATGTATACGACCACCGTACACCGGGAGCAAGTGCATATGAAACATCGAGGCTTCCCATCGGACAATTATTGTTAACGCCACAGGGAAAAATCATCAAATCTCATTTCAGAAATGATTTGTGGAATGCTGAAGTAAGAGGTGAAATCACCACCACAAGCGGTACCATCCAATTTAGATGCTATGCTCCTTCTTCTGAAGAATTGATCATCGTTGATATCCAATCCACAGGAAAAGAAAATGATGCCATTGTGAAATTCAGGCCACAAGCGGCTTTGGCAGCACGCTTCCTTGCCAAAAGATACCTGGGCGGAGAAAAAGGCGTAAACTATCAACCTAATCCGCCATGCATTGTTGAGAAACAGGGAAACATTGAAACCATCACGCAACCATTGTTGATGGGTGATGATTATGCCACGGCATGGACTGAACAAAAAATCAATCAGAACAAAAAGAAAATTCTGCTGACTGTTGCCAATGGATGGGCCACCTATCATAAGCCATACAAAGGATCTGCAAACCTTGCTATTGTAACCATAAAATCTGCACAGCATAAAAATATGGCGCAGGTCGAACTTGCTCACAGAACTTGGTGGCATCAATATTATCCCAAAAGTTTTTTAACTATTCCGGATGCACGACTTGAAAGTTTCTACTGGATTCAACAATATAAACTCGCCAGTGCAACGCATCCAAACCGTCCGGTGATTGATTTACTGGGACCCTGGTTCAAGGAAACCTCCTGGCCTTTGCTTTGGATGAACCTCAATGTTCAATTGACGTACTATACATTTGGAATCACGAATCACAGCGACCTGGAAGAAAACTTATATCAGTTGATTGAGCGACACAAGGATCAAATCATTCAAAATGTCCCACCAGAATTTCAGGCTGATTGTGCAGGCATTCGCAACCCGGTTCAATACGACAACTTATATGCTCCCCTGTTTTTATCAGAAGATAAAAACAACAAACAGGAAATGAACATCATTGTTCTTCCTTGGCTGATGCAAATGTATTATCTGCATTATGAACGCTATATGGATGATGCCATGCTAAAGAATAAAGTCTACCCATTGTTGAAACGTGCCTTCAGCATCTACACACATATTTTGTATTTGGGTGAAGATGGAAAATATCACATCCCTTATACATACTCAGATGAATACGGAAATGCAAAGGAAACCAGTCTGAACATTGCGCTTGCCAGCTGGGGACTTAAAACAATGATTCATTGTGCAGAGAGGTTGAAGACAGATGATGCATTGGTCATGATTTGGAAAGATCGTCTTTCAAAATTAGCAGATTACAATATTGATGAAAATGGCATCATGGTTGGAAAGGATATGCCTTTCGCAAAACCACATCGACATTATAGTCACCTCTTTGGGATATTTCCTTTATATGACATGACGATTGAAAACAGCAAAGAACGCATTCCAATGATGCAAAAGTCTGTTCAGCATTATACAGATCTGGATGGCGACAATTGTATATATAAATTTTCAGGTGCATCCTCTTTATGGGCATCGTTGGGAAATGGCGACAGTGCATTGTACTGGGTAAAAAGATCACTGGAAATTTTACCCAGATTTGGCAAGCCGCCAGGACCTTCACGAATTCCTACCTGCACACCAAATACACTATACAGCGAAAGGGAAAATCCAACGTTTGAATCACCCATCTCCTCTTCAAGATCATTGCTCGACATGGTTATTCAAAGCTGGGGTGATGTGATAAGGGTATTTCCTGCTTGCCCATCCACTTGGAAGGATGTTCAATTTCACGACCTCAAAACTGCCGGCGCATTTTTAGTAAGTGCGGTAAAAAAAGACGGTAAAACATCCTTCATCAGAATCAAAAGTCTGGCAGGTGCACCATGTAAGATCAAAACTGACTTTACAGAAGACATACATATAATGGGACAATCAAACAGAATATTGAAAAATGAAAACGGCATCATCAGTCTTTCCATCAAAAAAGGGGAAGAGCTAATTTTATATGCAGGTAAAAAGCCAACAAACCTTGATATACAAGCACTCCCCATGAAAGCAACGGATCGCAATCAATGGGGAGTTAAATAAAAGGAGTTATTAAATATATTGTTGGCTTGAGAAATGTTTATGCAAGTATCTGATCGATTGCATTCAATTCAGCATCACTGAAATCCAATTGGTTCAATGCACCGACAGCATCTTCCACTTGTGACACTTTGCTTGCGCCAATCAAAACGGAAGTAACACGCTCATCGCGTAACAGCCATGCAATGGCCATTTGAGCAAGTGTTTGACCGCGACCAGCAGCCATGTCATTTAATTTTCTGATCATGCTGATTTTGTCTTCTGTAATCTGATCAGGCTTCAATGATGGATGTCGCGTTGCCCTGGATTGCGATGGGATGCCATTCAAATATTTATCTGTCAGCAAACCCTGCGCCAATGGAGAAAAGGCAATACATCCCACTCCATGCTGCCCCAATGTATCCAGCAATCCTTCTTCAGGTGTACGAACCAACATGGAATATTTGGGTTGATGAATCAAACAGGGTGTTCCCAATTTTCTCAAAATGTCAATGGCCTCTTTTGCCAGATCGGGTGGATAGTTGGATATGCCTGCATACAATGCTTTGCCTTGCCTCACAATCAAATCCAATGCCATCATGGATTCTTCAATCGGTGTATTTGGATCGGGACGATGATGATAAAATATATCGACATACTCCAATCCCATTCTTTTCAAACTCTGATCCAGACTGGATACCAGGTATTTCTTACTACCCCAATCGCCATAAGGCCCATCCCACATGGTGTATCCGGCCTTGGTAGAGATGATCATCTCATCGCGGTATTGTCCGAGGCCACTCTTCAGAATTTCACCAAAATTTTTCTCTGCAGAACCTGGGGGCGGACCATAATTATTCGCAAGATCAAAATGCGTGATTCCTGCATCAAAAGCCTTGTACAATGTTTGCTCGTAATTGCTTCGCAAATCCACATCGCCAAAGTTTTGCCAAAGTCCCAATGAAATAGCTGGCAACTTCAATCCACTTTGTCCGCAACGTCTGTATAGCATCGAATCATAACGATTGCCATTTGGAATATAACTCATATAATTTCTAGGTTGAAAAAGGAAATTACAAAATATTCAGATGAAAGTTGTGGTAATATCATACATGATATTTTGCAGGAGGTTTTCGTACCTTGAAAAGAAGATCAACAATACGATTGCTTATGTTACTCCAAAAAATCGCTGCTCAACAATATTCAACATACATTTTTATATGCTTGATGCTGTTGATGGGAACTGACTCCGCCGCCCAAACAAAAGATCAAACCATTATACAGTGCAAGGAAAATGCAAAACTTGTAAATGAAGGTTTCAACAGAAGCATTCGCTATGTGCGTGCATGGATGGAACATGCTGATCCTGCCACTGGACTCATTCCCAGAAACCTAACAGACTCAAAAGATTTTTGGAATGCATGGGATGCTGCAGCGGATAATTATCCTTTCATGGTGCTCACTTCATCCATTTTGATGCCGGATTTTTTCAAGGACACTGCGTTGAAGATGCTACGAACTGAAGAGCGACTCACTCCCAGAATTGGGAAACTACCTGATACCTATTCTTTCAGTAAAAAAGGATTTAAAAACGACCTGATAGATACGAATCAAATGATCTTTGGTGCAGCTGAATATATGAAAGACGGATTGATTCCACTTACAGAATGGTTAGGTGAAAGTCCCTGGAGTGCCCGCATGCTCGACATCCTCAATGATCTTCCGAAAATTTCACGCATGGCAAAGGATATCAAGGGAAGTTGGTTCGGAAATAGCGCCACTGTTGAAGTGAATGGTGATCTGCTGCAGGTGTTATCGAGAATGTATTGGTTCACTGGGAAAAAAGAATACCTTGATTGGGCAGTGGAAATTGCTGACCACTATCTCACTGAAAAAACGTTGCCGACAGTTGCATT
>CANFHO010000102.1 GCA_947447005.1 Chitinophagaceae bacterium | reverse complement strand
TTGGGGTTGTTGATATCCCCTTTGGTAGCAAAGTCAGGGTCCAATTCTAAAAGTTTATTTCTTAATGCATCAATACCCTTTTCCTCATGAAGCTGAATTGCAAACTGTCTCCACTGAACATCAATTTCGGGTATGGCATCCATGCCATACATCAAGGCATTGATATACAAACCGGTTCCACCGCATACTACTGCATAGTCAGATGATTTAAAAATTTCAGCCAACGTATCAAGCGCCTCTTTTTCAAAACTGGCTACTGAAATGGTTTCTGTGATGGAATGATTGGCAATGAAATGATGCTTCACAGTTGCCAACTCTTCGTCAGAGGGTCTTGCCACACCAATGCGCATCTCTTTGTAACATTGTCGGGAGTCTGCTGATATAATTTCAGTATTGAGCTCTTGAGCCAACTGAATGGCAGTTGCTGTTTTCCCAACAGCAGTTGGGCCTGCAATAATGATGCATGTTTTAGTAGACATATTCATGCCGGCTTATGGAGAACCGGTAGCGGTTTATTAGAAAGCTGATTCGTCCTCTCCTGTATCAAGTCCTGTGGTATCATCATCTTCTTCAGATGATTCCCCTTCTTCACCTTCATCCATGAATCCCTCCGCCAGGGATGTGAGGTCGTATTTCTCTTCAACATCTGCAAATCGATCGCCTAAAATGCTTTTGATACCATATTGACTGGGACCAATTCCTTCTTTTCTGGAGATATTTGGATAGGTGATTTTGGCATTTTCTTCTTTGGATATGCCGATTAACTGGATTTGGAATGTCCAGTTCTTTTCAAAATCGTATACGTAAATAAATTTTTGATTTGGATCGCTGATTTCAGACCCAATAGATGTTTCAAGCATCATGAGTGGCTCTGCCTTGTAGTCAACTCCAACATATTTTTCAAGGCTGATGGCGCGACCTCTCAACCAATGATCATTGCTTCGATAAAAGGTTGCCTGGTGTTTGCTGTCAAACTCGTAGGCTGTCAGGATTGCTTGATGGAGATCAAAAAACAATTGATTGTGTTTTACAACGATATCGCGATAAACGGTATCATCTTCTTCATAAAAAACCCTGAATTTAAGTACTGCCATGGAAGCAAGTTAATAAAAATGGTGGATATGAAAATTGTATGTTGTAGGTTCTAGAATTTAAATCCTACTGTCAAGCTCACATTGGCATAAGAATTCTTCACATACCCCGGCTCGTAGAATCCGTTGTCAAGTTTATATGGGAAGTTGATTCCTTTTGATATGCTTTGCACATAGGTCAAGTCAATGAATATCCCTTTGTCGCGGTATCCCAAACCTCCACTGATATTCATCTGATTTCCTTTCAAGTCAGACACTGAGTATGGAGATCCCATATAGTTGAATCCCAATCGTGCCATGATGGTATTAAACTTCAATTCACCACCTACTCTCAGATTCATGGCAGATTTGAATTGTTCATTGATGGAAGTATTTACACTGTTCAGATAGGTTGCACTGGAAGCAGTGGATGTGCCTGTTTCAAACGACTTGAACTTAGAATTTGAATAATCAAGAAACTCAATATCAGCACTGATGAATCCTTTTTGCTTTGAAACATCTTCAATTTCATGCAAAACATATGACATGCCAAACATGAGTTTAGATGGGTTGACAAGATTGTATTGAAATTGGCCGAGTTCATTGCCGTTTAGATCCAACGAACTTTGTGTCATTACCTTATTTTTGGTATATGCTTCCAAATCAGTTGTCATCTTGGAGCTGTAATGATCTGTCATGTTATACAGCGTTGGACTATGATACGCTGCGCCAATTCGTAAACTTTCAATTGGCTTGAAAATCAATCCCAGCTTAACTCCCAATCCCATTCCGTCAGTTTGCAGGTATTCTTCCGATTCAAAATAATTGAAATTATTCAACTTGTTTTGTGTGGCGTCAGATTCTCTGAATGTATTTGTGCGTTCAAATTTGATCTTGCTGAAAACGATGCTCGCTCCTAGATAAAGTTTATCTTCCAGGTTAGCACTTCCTGCGAAATATGTTTCTTGTATAAATCCTTTAGAAACACTTTTCATGTCTTGTGTTACACCTGTTTGAGGAGTGGCTAAACTTCTATATCCAAGAATGGTATTTCCTGGTCCTGAAACAGTGTCAACCAAATAGGTATTGAATGCGAGGCTTGATCCATATGGATAATTTTGAGCTGCTGCATTGGGGTCGGTAACACCATTGTTGATTAGCTCTTCAAGATATTTCTCAGAATAAGAACTTTGTAAATTATTCCCAGTATAGTGGGTTGTAATGTTGTAAACAATAGGTTTGTTTAGTCCAATTCCGAATGTAAAATTTCTCCATTTGCCGTCTAAAGAACCTGGCCTCGCCATGATCAATCCCAATGTGCTGAATTGTGAACTGATATTATTTTGCTTCGTATCCTTGCTTAAATAATTTGTACTTGTTTTTCCGAAAGAAAATTCTGGAGTAAATACAAATTCATTTGTTTTAAACAACGCCAATCCAGCAGGGTTTACGGTCGCAGTACTAATATCACCACCCAATCCAACAATAGCGCCACCAATGGCTCTCGTTCTGGCTGTTCCACCGTTGCCTGTTTGTGCATATCTCAATGCATCGGCTGGTTCCTGTGCCTGAAGAAACTGAGTAGAAATGAGTAACGTAAAAAAGTAGAGAAATTTCTGCATGAAGTTTCTATATTGTAGTGTTTGATTTCATGGTTGTAGGTTTTAAGTTGATTTTTAACATACAACCTACACCCAACTATTTAATTACCTCCGCCGCCGCGAGGAAATGATCTCACTGGAGCTGAACTGCTGGATGAACTGCTGCCTGAAGAAGAAGAGCCACCAGAAGAATTACTGCTGTTGTTAGAAGAACTGTTGTTGTTGAATAACCTGATAGGGTTTGAACCTCCATTGCTGTTGTTAACAGGATTATAACCACCACGAGGCATGCCGCTATTGTTATAACTGCCACCTGCATTGTTGTACTGGATATTCAATGATTTTGGATCGTAGTTTGAAACCTTAACAGGAGTGTAATTATTTAGATTAACCATTCTTGGACCTGTGCTGCGTTGCACCATTTTTGATACAGTGTTATATACAATGTATGGCTGTCCATAGTATGAAGGAGTAAATGGATTGTAAAAATTATATGGATTGTAATTAAATAAGCCACCATATAATGGGCTGTTATAGTTTGAATAACTATTAAAATAGCTCCTGTTGTTCCAATGCGGATCGTTCCAATAAGAGTTGTCATCATCAAATGCAGACCACCTGCTTCTGCTCATGATTTTCATGCGCAAGTAGCGATCATTCATGGGAACATTTTCTGGATTGTAACTGTCATTATTCTCCATTGCAACATACTCATTAACATTTGCTGCAGGTGAAAAATATACATCATCTGGGGTTTGCCCGCTCTTGTATGCTGTACTGCAACTGCTGAACAAACTGATGAAAATGATTGATGAAATAATCCTGTTCATATGACTGGGATTTAAAGATTCCTCCGAAGTTAGTAAATTTGCACCATCGGCTCTCTGTTTTTAGACGAACGGTAGGCTGAAAAGTTGCTGAAAGGCGCGAATTTATTGTTAAATCAATCATAATATGGGAAACGAACTGACTTCAAGGGCTACGGATTATTCACAATGGTACAATGATTTGGTATTGAAAGGCGGTTTGGCTGATTATTCTGCCGTGAGAGGATGTATGGTTATTAAGCCATATGGATTCGCACTTTGGGAAAACATGAGAGACCAATTAGACAAAATGTTTAAGGAAACGGGCCATGTGAATGCCTATTTTCCGCTTTTTGTGCCAAGGTCTTTTTTGGAAAAAGAAGAAGGACATGCTGAAGGGTTCGCTAAAGAATGTGCGGTGGTAACACATTACAGACTTAAAACAGATCCTGATAACAAAGGAAAGTTGATGGTTGATCCTGAAGCAAAACTGGAAGAGGAGTTGATTGTTCGACCAACCAGTGAGGCCATCATTTGGAATGCATACAAGGACTGGATTCAGTCATACAGGGATCTTCCCATCCTCATTAATCAATGGGCCAATGTAGTTCGTTGGGAAATGCGTACCAGGCTCTTTTTGAGAACAGCAGAATTTTTGTGGCAGGAAGGTCATACCGCACATGCAACATCCGAAGAAGCAGTAGCAGAAGCAGAAAAAATGCTTCATGTGTATGCTGATTTTGTTGAAAATTATATGGCATTGCCAGTGATTAAAGGAGTTAAAACACCAAACGAGCGATTTGCCGGGGCATTGGATACCTATTGCATTGAGGCATTGATGCAGGATGGAAAGGCGTTGCAGGCGGGTACTTCACATTTCCTGGGACAAAATTTTGCTAAAGCATTTGAAGTAAAATATCTCACCAAAGAAAATAAGCAGGAGTATGTGTGGGCAACATCTTGGGGTGTTTCAACACGTCTCATTGGAGCGCTTGTAATGGCACATAGCGATGATGAAGGATTGGTTATGCCTCCAAGAATTGCACCACTTCAGGTTGTTATTGTTCCCATCTATAAAGGCCCTGAGCAAAAGGCATTGGTGGATGAAAAAGTATCTGGAATCATGGCATCATTGAAGGCAAAAGGAATTACAGTAAAATATGATGATTCTGATCATGTGAGACCAGGTTGGAAATTTGCTGAATATGAATTGAAAGGCGTGCCTGTAAGGGTTGCCATCGGACCAAAGGATATTGAAAACAATGTTGTTGAGATTGCAAGAAGAGATACCAAAATAAAAACTTCTGTGCCAGTTGAAAATGTAGATCAATATATCGTCGACCTTTTGGAAGATATCCAGCAAAACCTTTATAACAGGGCGCTGGCTTACAGGGAAGATCATATTACCAAAGTAGATACCTGGGAAGATTTCAAAAAAGTGTTGACTGAAAAAGGTGGATTTATCTCAGCTCATTGGGATGGTTCAAATGAAACTGAAGATAAAATCAAAGAAGAGACAAAAGCCACCATCAGATGTATTCCTTTGAATGCTGTAGAAGAAGAAGGAAAATGTATTTATTCTGGAAAGAAAAGCAGCAGAAGAGTACTCTTTGCACTCGCATACTAATCTAAACGAAAGGAGAAAAGATAAAAGTGAAGAGAGAAAAGAGAAAAACTTAAACAGCCAATGGCAATTTCTTTTTTCTCTTTTCTCTCTTCACTTTTATCTTTTCTCTTTTCGTTTAATATATTACTTTGTTTCTGGCGATAAGGCAACCTCCAATGACACCAGCTTTTTCACCTAATTTTGAAGTTTTTAAAACAGTGTCATTATTGACAAGGCTTAACGAAAATTTATTGACTACACTTCTTGCTGGAAGCCTGATGTAGTCTCCAGTTTCAGAGAGTGTGCCTCCGATAATCAGTAATTCAGGATTGAAAATATTAATCAAAACAGATAATCCTCTTCCAAGTTTTTCACCGATTTCGGCAAGCAATTCAATGCTTAACATGTCTTCGTTTTTAGCTGCTTCAATGATGTCGATTAAAGTGATACTTTCCAATGGTTTATTTTTTTTGGTTGCAGAAGAACTTGAACCCTTTTTAATGCGCTCTATAAATTTTCTGATGAGGGCATATCCGGAGGCTTCTGTTTCAAGGCATCCTTTTTTGCCGCAATGACAAATCACTTCATTTTCGAAAATCGGAATATGTCCTAATTCCCCGCTGAAGCCAGATTTCCCATAATAAACCTTACCGTCAATCATAATGCCCAATCCCAGGCCATAATCCATGTTGATGAATATCACATTTTTTTCACTTGTAAGATCTCCACAATAGAATTCACCAAATGCCATTGCCCTTGAATCGTTCTCTAAAAATGTTGGAATACCAACTTTGTTTGCTATGATTTCAGATAATGGCTCTTCCTGAAAATGATAAAAGCTATAGCTCTGTCCCGTTTTATTGTTGATTCTTCCAGTGAGGTTCAATCCAATTCCTAAAATGGAATAAAAATTGGGATTGAATTCCTTTACATATTCATTGATGAGATGAATTAGTTTATTTAGGGATTCCTGTGTGTTTTCTAAGATAAAAGGAACCTTGTCTTTCTGGTTGATCAATTGCTTATTGAAATCCATCAATCCAAAATTGATATAGTATTTTTTGATGTCGACCCCTACAAAATAACAAGAATCGGGTGCCAGTCCATACATATTTGCTCTTCTGCCTCCTGTGGAATCAAGTTTACCTTGTTCTTGTATAAGTGCATCCTGCATCAATTCGTTAATCAATCCAGTGGTTTTAGGAATACTGATGCTAAGTTCTTTGCTCAATTCAGTAATGGTGCAATTTCCATTTGCATCAAGATACTTGATAATTGCTCTTTTTAAAAAACGGTTTTTTTGAACTACCCCTGAAGCAACATAATCTTTGAAGATGTCAAAATTTCCCTTCTTTTTTTTCATGATTATTTTGATTTAACATCTAGTGAATGTTATTGACAACACAGGCAAATGCAATATTTTGATGTTGAATGGTCGTTTTTAGACAAAATACATTTATTTTAAAGATTCATTTGATACTTTTTCATGCGAATTACTTGCCATTTTACCTTTCATATCGTCAATAAAACATTGCTTTTATTGCTTTTGTTGACTTTGCCATGTATGTTGTCTGCACAAAACCAGATAAGGACGGATATTCTTGTGGTTGGAGGCGGCGCTTCAGGAATAACAGCAGGGATACAATCCGCTCGTCTAGGGGTCAAAACCATCATTGCAGAAGAATCATCATGGCTGGGTGGAATGATTACTGCTGCAGGTGTTTCAGCCTTTGATGGCAATCATAATATTCCTTCAGGTTTGTGGATGGAATTCAGAAATAGAATTTATACACATTATGGAGGCCCAGATAAGGTTTCAACAGGTTGGGTAAGCAATACTCAATTTGAGCCACATGTAGGAGATAGTATTTTTAAAAAAATGGCCTCCAAGGAAAATAACTTACAAGTGATGTATCATTTGCAGTTTAAAAAAGTGATTAAAAACAATCAAACAGTTCAGGGAGCTCTCTTCACGAATCTTCTTACCGGAAAGGAAGTTTCAATTTTTGCAAAGGTTACCATCGAAGCAACAGAGTTGGGAGATGTCTTGAAAAGCGCAGGAATTCCATATGATGTTGGGTTAGAATCTGGCAAGATAGCAGATGAAAATGTGGGTGTGATGGAAAGTTCGAATATTGTTCAAGATCTTACCTATGTAGCTATTTTAAAAGATTTTGGAATAGGAGTAAATATGACCATCAAGCGTCCTCAAGATTATGATCCAATGGAATTTGATGGCGCCTGTACTGATTATTATATCAATCATAAAAGAGTGGCCCCAACTGTTTCTGCGAAAAAGATGTTGGAGTATGCAAAGCTTCCTGGAAACAAATACATGTTAAACTGGCCCAAATATGGGAATGATATTTATTTAAATATCATTGAAATGAGTGGTGCACAGAGAATCACTGAGTTGAAAAAGGCAAAAGAGCAAACCTTGCGATTTGTATATTTTATTCAAGACCAATTAGGCTATAAAAACCTTGGATTGGCAGATGATGAATTTCCAACCGCAGATAAGCTTGCGATCATGCCTTATCATAGGGAATCCAGGCGTGTAAAGGGTTTGGTGCGTTATAATATGAGATACCTGGCTGAGCCTTATTCATATAAGTTTCCCCTCTATAGAACAGGAATTGCTGTAGGTGATTATCCGGTTGATCATCATCATAAAAAAAATCCGGAGGCGCCTCAACAATTTGAATTTTACTCAATCCCCTCTTTCAATGTGCCTCTTGGTGCATTGATTCCAGCAAAAGGAAATGGTTTGGTTATTGCAGAAAAAAGTATCAGTGTGAGCAATGTTATCAATGGAGCTACACGGCTACAACCATGCGTAATGTTAATTGGTCAGGCTGCTGGTACATTGGCAGCTTTGTCGGTGAAACAAAATCAACAAATTGATAAAGTTTCGGTTCGGAATGTGCAAGCTTCTTTATTGAAGAGCAAGGGAATGTTGATGCCATATATCGACGCAACACCAGATAGCAAACACTTTGAATCCATTCAACGCATAGGTGCTACAGGTATTTTAAAAGGCAAAGGCATACCTAAGAATTGGGCCAATCAAACCTGGTTTTATCCCGATGGATTTGTAGATGTTGATACGCTTAAGCAAAACATGAAACCATTTGGAAATTTTTCATTTCCACATGAGAAAAATCTTAGCATAGGGGGAGCAATCAAATTAGTTCAGTCCATTGCCATTCAACATCATTTGAAATGGCAAAACATCCATGATAAAATATGGCACTCCTGGGATTTGATCGATTTTGAAAAAAAGCGGTTGATTACACGAAATGAGTTTTCAGTTTTAATGGACAAAACCATTGATCCATTTACAAACTGGCCAATAGATCACTTTGGAAATCCAATAACCCAATAATATGGGCAAGCATACTTAGTTGCATAAGAGTGAAAACCAGGTTACTCAATAACCTAAAATCAATAACAAACAATATATACCTGCCTCGCCTTTTTGTTATTTCCCGCATTCCATCTAATTTTGCAGCTCAAACAAAAAAAACAATAGCATGGCATACGACATTCTTGTATTAGGAAGCGGACCTGGCGGATATCCAGCTGCGATCAGGGCATCTCAACTCGGATTCAAGGTTGCTATCATTGAAAAGGAAAGTCTTGGTGGTGTTTGTTTGAACTGGGGTTGTATCCCAACCAAAGCGCTTTTGAAAAGTGCCCAGGTATATGATTATTTGAAGCACAGTGCTGATTATGGTATAAAAAGCACCGGAGTTGAGCATGATTTTGGCGCTGTTGTGAAAAGGAGCAGGGGAGTTGCCGATAAAATGAGCAAGGGCGTTCAGTTCCTGATGAAGAAGAACAAGATTGATGTGGTAATGGGCTATGGCAAGATTGCAGGAAAGGGTAAAATTGAAGTAACTGCAGCCGATGGTAAAAAGCAAATTGTAGAAGGCAAATATATCATCATAGCCACTGGAGCAAGAAGCAGACAGCTGCCAAACTTGCCACAGGATGGCAAAAAAATCATAGGATACCGCGAGGCAATGGTCCTTCCTGAGCAACCAAAATCAATGATTGTTGTAGGTAGTGGTGCCATTGGCGTTGAGTTTGCAGATTTTTACAATTCCATGGGAACAAAGGTTACCATTGTTGAGTTCATGGATAGGATTGTTCCTGTTGAAGATGCAGACATCAGCAAGGAATTGGAAAAGCAATTGAAGAAAAAAGGTATCAACATATTGACTTCCAGTGAAGTAACCAAAGTGGATACTGCCGGTGCTGGAGTGAAAGCAACCATCAAAAATGCTGCAGGTGAGTCTGTGTTGGAAGGTGATATCGTACTCAGCGCAGTAGGAATTGCACCCAATATTGAAAATATTGGCTTGGAAGAAAATGGAATCAAAACGGACAAAGGTAGGATTGTAGTTGATAAAAGTCAACAAACCAGTGTTCCGGGTATTTACGCCATCGGCGATTGTTCACCCGGACAAGCATTGGCGCACGTAGCAGGTAAGGAAGGAATTACTGCAGCAGAAAGCATTGGATATTTAGAGAAAAAATACAATCACAAGCCTGAGGCAATAGACTATAACAATATCCCAGGTTGTACCTATTGCACACCAGAGATTGCTTCTGTTGGATTTACAGAAAAGGCAGCAAAAGACGCTGGATACGAAGTGAAAGTGGGTAAATTCCCATTCATGGCAAGTGGAAAGGCGAGTGCTGCTGGCAATACAGATGGATTCGTAAAGGTGATTTTTGATGCGAAATACGGGGAGTTTCTGGGTGCTCATATGATTGGTGCCGGTGTAACCGAAATGATCGCAGAAGTGGTGGTTGCCAGGAAGCTGGAGACTACTCACCATGAAATACTCAATGCCATTCACCCGCACCCAACCATGAGTGAGGCTGTAAAAGAAGCAGTTGCAGCCGCTTACGGAGAGGCGATAGATATTTAAACAGCAAGGCACAGGGCACAAGGCACAAGAATGGTGACTCGGATTCATCCTACTTACCGGCCTCGAAAATCATCATTCTCGTGCCCTGTGCCCTGTGCCTTGTCACTTATTTTGTTATTTTTTTGGATTTAATCCAATCATCCATTACCTTTGCACTCCTTAAAAAAATTAGTTTATGGCACGAGTATGTCAGGTTACAGGAAAGCGCCCAATCACAGGAAACAAGGTTTCCCACTCAAATATTAAGACAAAGCGTCGTTTTCTGCCTAACCTTCAGACAAAGAGGTTTTTCCTGGCTGAGGAAGACAGGTGGATTACTTTGAAGCTTTCTTCAGAAGCAATCCGCACCATTAATAAGAATGGTCTTATGAGCGTAGTAAAAGAACTTAGAGCTTCAGGCGTAAGCATTTAATCATTGTAATAAAAGAAATAAAATGGCTAAAAAAGGTAACAGGGTTCAGGTGATTCTGGAGTGTACAGAA
>CANFHO010000101.1 GCA_947447005.1 Chitinophagaceae bacterium | reverse complement strand
ACGGAACCGTCACCACCACCAAAGGCACCATTGGCGTGCATTTCACCGTTCCTTCTGGAGAAGAAGTGATTCATATCGAGATCAATGAATTGAACAGCAACGAAAAACCAATTTGCGAATGGGTAGGAGAGGAAGCAACCTCTCCACGCATCAGCTATGGCTCTGTGAAACCTGCTTCGTATGATTTTGTTCCCAATCCGCATTTCGAATTACGCGACAGCGCCGGATTCGGTATCTGCTATCAACCCCTCCTGAAAGAGGGTGAATATGCCAGTGTGTACAGACATGCTTTGGCCAATAAAAGCCATATCATCGATCTTGCTATTGGGTACAGTCCCGATAAAAAAAATGTCGCCATCAAATATGCCATCTCCGATCTGAACAGGTTTTTTACTAAACCCTATGCAACTGTTTTGGCATCGCATAAAAAATGGTGGAACAGCTTCTTCCAAAAAAGTTTCATCTCCATCCCCGATAAAAAAATCGAATCATACTACTGGCTTCAATTGTATAAACTTGCATCAGCCACGAGAGAGGACAAACCCATGATCGATTTAATGGGACCCTGGTTCACCAGTAAAACCCCATGGCCTGCCATCTGGTGGAACCTGAATACGCAGCTTACGTACTCTCCCTTGTTCGCTTCCAATCACATGGAGCTGGCAAAACCTCTTTTCGATCTGTTGAATAAAAACAAACAAAACCTGATCAACAACGTACCGCCACAATGGAGAAACGATGCCGCTGCCATCGGACGCATTACTTCTTTTGATCTGCATGCACCCCTGGATCAAAACGATCTTCGCAAAGGACAATTTGAACCGGGCGATCTAACATGGACCTTGTTGTATTACTACAAATATGCACAATACACCGGAGATGCAGTGGAACTGAAAAACAAGATCTACCCACTGTTGAAACGTTCTGTCAACTACCTCATGCATCTCCTTTACAAGGATGATAAAGGGGTGTATCATCTGGTTAAATCGCATTCACCTGAATACGCAGATGCGGAAGATGCACATTATTCTCTGTCATCATTGATATGGGGATTGCAAACCTTGCTCAAAATCAATGATGATCTTAAACTGAAAGATGCTGATAAAAGTAAGTGGGATGATGTTCTGAAAAACCTCACTCCCTTGCATGTCAATGAAACTGGTTTCATGATTGGGAAAGATGTTTCACTTACTTCTTCTCATCGCCACTATTCTCACTTGATGGCGATCTATCCATACCGCTTGCTGAACATGGATGATCCCATGCACCGCAAGCTGGCCACACGTTCTATTCAACATTGGCAATCCATGCCCAAACTGCTGAGAGGCTATTCTTTTACAGGCTCTGCTGCCATGTATGCAATGCTCGGCGAAGGAGATTTGTCTTATGGAAAACTCATAGAATTTTTACAAGAACATGCAAGACCAGGCGGACTCTACGCAGAATCTGGTCCTTGCTTTGAATCACCAATGGCTTTCGCCACGAGCCTCTTGGAAATGCTCATTCAAAGCGATGACAAACTCATCCGTATATTTCCGGCACTGCCCGCAACATGGAAAGAGACCTCATTCAGTCGCCTCGGCGCCGAAGGCGCCTTCCTGGTCGATGCCATACAGTACCAAGGCAAACTTCAGGAAGTGACCCTGAAAAGCCTTAAAGGAAAACCTTGTACCATCGATCTCGAAGGACAAAACGAGTACACACTTGTTTCCTCTACTCGCGGTATCATCCTTCCAAAATTAGACAATGTCCTGGGCCGCATACGTTTGTCGTTTGATACACAACCAAACGAAACCATCACCATCACCCGCAAAGGCGCCCCCTCCGCCAAAGATCTGCTGTTGCATTTCAAGGAAGGAAAGTACTATTGGGGATTGCAGAGGGTGGAATAGTGGAAGAGTGGAAAGGTGGAAAGGTGGAAAGGTGGAAGAGTGGAAGAGTGGAAAGGTGGAGTAGTGGAATGTAAAAGTGAACTTTGTAAAAATTATTTTCATATTCGAAAACATATTTTAATGAACTTGTCATTCAACAAAAAAAAGCTCCACTCTTCCACTATTCCACCATTCCACTCTTCCACCATTACACCTTTCCACTTTTCCACCTTTCCACTATTCCACTATTCCACCATTCCACTCTTCCACCATTACACCCTTCCACTCATCATTTTTCTCCTTTCTCTTTTCTCCTTTCACTTGCAAGCACAAGACCGCCCCAACATCATTCACATCATTGGAGACGACATTGGCTATGATGATTTTTCTTCATTCGGATCCAAATACTACAAGACTCCAAATATTGATAAGCTGGAAAAAGAAGGCATCAAGATCACCAACTTCTACGCCCCACACAGCACCTGCACTCCAAGCCGCGCTGCATTCATGACGGGCCGATATGCGCCACGTGTGAATGACAGAACAGGATTGGGTGTGTTGTTCCCAACGGATAACAACGGACTCGATTCTTCCAAAGAAATCACCTTCACGAAACAACTGAAAAAACTGAACTATAAAACCGCCCTCTTTGGCAAATGGCATCTCGGTCATCTTCCAAAATTCTTGCCTGCTGCTCATGGGTTTGATGAATACCTCGGCATCCCATATCCAAACGACCATGGCCCTGAAAGGCTTGGAAATACTGGATCTCGTGGCTATCCGATGATTCCTCTGATTCATAATACTGAAAAAGTAAGAGACCTCGATAACAATGATCTGGCAGAAATGCCTCACCTCTTTGTACGCGAAGCATGTAAATACATCGCTGAACGAGTAAAAAACAAAGAGCCTTTTTATCTTCAATATTCCAACATCGAAACGCATACACCATGGTTCATCCCGAAAGGTTTTGGTGGAAGTAAATACGGCGCTTTTGCTGATGCGGTAGAGTACTTCGACAGAAGCGTAGGAGTGATTCTCGATTACGTGAAACAATTGGGCATTGAAAAAAATACCATCATCATCATTCATACCGATAATGGTCCGCTGATTGAAAAATACGATGAACTGGAAGCATGTTATGGCGCCTTTGCTGCTGTGGATACATCCAAATATCACATCCTTCGTGATGGAAAATACCAATCACGTTTTGAAGGCGGACAACATGTTCCATGTTTTGTAAAATGGCCGGAACATATACCTGCCGGCACAGTTACAAATGAAATGATCACCGGGGCAGATTGGTTTACCACGATAATCACATTGGTGGGCGGACAGATCCCCAACGATCGCGTGATTGACGGCATGGATGTAATGCCACTGCTGTCTGGTAAAAACAAGACTTCCGTTCGAAACACATACTACTCCTTTCAGCCAAAAAACATCGTGGATGGCGTGCGTTACAATCATTGGAAATGTGTCATCGATCGTCGTCAAAAAGAAGTGAAGTATTATTTGTATGATCTCGCAAAAGATCCCAGTGAGAAAAAAGATATCTCCGCATCTAATTTGATCATCGTGAAATCCTTGGTGGCATTGGCGATTGATGCAGAGAATGCAATCAAAAACAATCTATCTTTGAAGGAACAGAATAATTTTAATTTTTAATGAAATATATGTTGAGGGATAGTTTAGATTCCCCTCCTGGACAGGAGGGGTGGATCCAGACCGAGCGAAGCGAAGGTCTGGAGACGGGGTGGTGGATGATGTCAATCATGGCATGTTCCATGTTGTTGTCTTGCAATCAATCAAATTCAATAGCGAACAAACCAAACGAAGACAGTCTGCTGCATTGTGCTGCAAAACTTCCGGCAAGATTTGGCAGTGTAACATCCGATTCAACTAATATACAACAAGCTGATTCAGTTTCGCACGAAGGCATGGTGCGGATCGAAGGAGGTGAATTTATGATGGGTGCAAATGATGATGAAGGACGTGAAGATGAATATCCGCAGCACCGTGTTCGTGTGAGTGGATTTTGGATCGATCAAACGGAAGTCACCAATGCACAATTCAAGAAATTCGTAGATGCAACCGGGTACATTACAACTGCTGAAAAAGCGCCCGATTGGAATGAAATCAAAAAACAACTTCCTCCAGGTACGCCTAAACCAGCCGATAGTCTCTTTGTGGCATCTTCACTTGTATTTCATCAACAGCCCGCTGGTACAGGATTAGACGATCCAACTGTTTGGTGGTCGTGGACCAAAGGAGCTGATTGGAAACATCCAAAAGGTCCTGGTAGCAATATCAAAGGAAAAGAAAACTATCCTGTTGTTCATGTTTCCTGGGATGATGCCATGGCCTATTGCAAATGGAGTGGCAAACGATTGCCCACCGAATCTCAATGGGAATATGCTGCACGTGGTGGCATGCAATCAAAATATCCATGGGGAAATGAAGACATTGAAAAGGGAAAGGCAAAAGCCAATACCTGGCAGGGAACTTTTCCAAGCACCAATACAAACTGGGACAAATTTGCAGGTGCATCGCCTGTAAAATCATTCGCTGCGAATCCGTATGGTTTGTATGATATGGCTGGAAACGTATGGGAATGGTGCTCTGATTGGTATCGAAACGATTACTATGAAAATGTTTCAGGAAAAATTTCAATGGATCCTCAAGGCCCAAATGATAGCTTCGATCCACAAGAACCAACTGTTTCTAAGAAGGTTGTACGCGGCGGATCCTTTTTATGCAATGCAAGTTATTGCAAAGGCTACCGTGTCACCTCCCGCATGAAAACCGCTACAGACACAGGTTTGGAGCATACTGGGTTTAGATGCGTTGATTAGGTGTTAGTTGGCAAGGATAGAGTGTAAAAAATTAGAAGACTCCCCTCCTGGACAGGAGGGGTGGCACGAAAGAGGATGTGCCGAAGGCACAGACGAAGGAGTGCCGGGGTGGTGGAATCAACAGAAAAATCACATAAAATCTTGAGGATTTTCACTATTATGAATAAATAATCTGTACTTAATTGCAACAATGCAATTAGATCACAACAGAAATCATCTTTTATATTTTCGAAAAAAATTGAGGAATAATGGAACATCAGCAGAGGCTGAATTATGGAAACATATCTCCAACCGAAAGCTTGCAGGACGGAAGTTCCGAAGACAACATAGTGTTGGAAATTTTATTCTCGATTTTTATTGTCCTTCTGAAAAATTAGGAATCGAATTGGATGGTGATGATCATTATTGGCAGGAAGGAATAAATAAGGATCTAAAAAAAGAATTGTTCTTACAAAAACACTCGATTAGAGTTTTAAGATTTGAAAATAAATGGGTGTTCCATGACATTGAATATGTTTTGAAAAAAATATTATCATCTTTTCATACTTGAAGAATTCCACCACCCCGGCCTCTATCCAGGTTGAAAATCCAGACATGAGCGAAGCGAATCGTCTGGGAGGGGAGTCTTTATAGACTTCGTTTTCAACTTTAAAAGTTTTTGTATTTTCCTAACCCCTAACCCCTAACATCTAACCCCTAATTTATTCAAACGCCTCAAAATTATTGATCCAGATATTACCAGAAGGACTCTCAAACCTGGTGATGTATTTTTTTGAGAAAAGTTCTTCCAGAATAGCCCTGGATACTGATTCTTCTTCATTGCGTAAATACGAAAATTCTTTGGTTGTCATTGTTTGAAACTGATCGAACAGGAATTCAGGAGATGTATCGTACGATGTTTTAATCAAGTTAGGTTCTAGTTGATGAATGGTATCCTCAAATACATCATAGGTATGATATCCATTTACGGCAATTTGCTTTCCGTTTTTATTGCTGAAAAACAAGGTTGGGAGTTCTTTCACTTCCAATAAATCAGACAGCACCAAGTCTTCCCTGAAAAGCATTTGCGCTCTTCCTTCCAAATCCCTGATCAACCTCGCCGCATCTAAACCTACATCATACGCTGCACTGAAAATGAATTCCTTTTTGATGATGTTCTTTTTCTCTAGAAATACCATCTCGCGAATTCTCCTTAAAAACATCACCGCCTTGCCTGTGTCTTGCAGTTGTGCTGCCTTGAATGCTATGGAAGGAGGATAAGAAGAAGGCAATGGATCTTCTAACCAAATATTTTTATTGATGGGCATTTCATAAAACGAACATACCTCATCCCAATGTGCTGCTACATCACTTGGTTTGGTTATCCCATACCTGTTGTAGTTTTCCCAAGACGGCAATAACCCTCCCATTTTGTATTCTATGGAAACATAATCGGAATATTCCAATTGTAGTTTTCTGAGCTGTGGTTGAATAGCCCAGCACGTTGAACATATCGGGTCTGTGTAGTAAAGTATACTGATTGGACGTTCTCCAGTGATTTTTTTGATCGATCTTTCCTGCTTGGTAATCAGTGGAACAATTAAATCATCATCATTTTTTTCTACAGGATTGAGAAAGTCTCTTTTTAGGTCCCTGCCCAATTGAACTTGTTTGGCCACTTCAGGTGCACGGAGAGAATAATATTTTTCAAAGGCAGTTTTCAAATCGTGTGTATCAAAAAGACAATTGGCCAACGTATGTGCATCAACCAATGCATTGGTCGTTCCTGCACTGGTGAATGGCAACGCCAAATGCGCTGCATCTCCAATCAATACCACATTGTTTTTATGGAAAGAAGACAATACATCAAAATCTTTGGTGTGCCAGATGTATGAATTTTTGAAATGATCTTTTTGTAAAACTTCTTGCACAACTGGCGGAAAATCTTGCAGCAAGTCCTGACAGAATTTTCGCATACACTCAGGGCAGGTGTTATCGTCAATGTCATTGATGGTAACATCATACTGGGAATACCAAACCAACTCATCTTTAGAGGCTGGAATCATACCGAAGGAGATGCCCTTCGATTTGTGTTGAAATTTTGTAAACTGACTTCTGAATCGATGACAGATATTTTCATCGCGAAGCAAGCCTAAAACTTCTTTCACTTCAGTAGTTGTGAATTTCGTTTGTCCAAAAATCTCCTCTCTCACTTTTGAATTTCCACCATCCGATCCTATGAAAATGTCGCCATACTCTTTTTCCCCATTCCTGAAAACAGCGGCCACAGCAGTATTCCCTTCATATTCAAAATGGGAAAAGTTTCTACCAAATTCTATTTTATTGTCAGGAAAGAATTCATATAAATATTCAACAATTTCCTTTCGCTTGATACATTGCCATGGGTCCATTTTCTGAAATTTCACCTCTTCGTCATTCGGTCTGCGCAAACTGAATCTGTCGATGAAACTACCCGGGAATACCTTATTTGAAAAATCACCAAACGTCAACTCCTTTAAAATGCTTACACCTTCTGCATGCATCAGAAAAGCATTTCCTTTGATGGGAACATTCGTATCACGTTCACATATCACCACATCATAGTTATGTCGCTTGAGAAGAATTCCCATCGACAAGCCTGCAATGCCTCCACCAATAATGACTGCTTTCAACTTAATTCAATGTTTTTTTAATTCGCGAAAGGGCTTCATTCAAAATCTCTTCTGAAGTAGCAAAACTCAATCGGATGTATCCTTCTGCACCTTCGCCAAACCATTGTTTGAGTCCTGGTACGATAGAAACTTTTCCTTCCTCTAACAAACGTTTGTGTATTTCACTGCTGGTCAATCCTGTTCCGGTAATGTTTGCAAATGCCACATAACATCCATCAGGTGCAATGCACTGCACACCTTTCATCTCGTTGAGTGAAGCAACTGTTATATCTCGCATCTTTTGAAGATGTTCAATGTAATTTTTCAGCCAACCACTGCATTCATTCAATGCTGCAGTTGCTGCCACTTGTCCTAGAATATTTGTACCATGAACAGTAGATTGATGCATGGATGCCTGATAGATGATATTGAAATGCTGATCGTTTGTTGTCATGATGGCACCAATCCTCAATCCAGCCAATCCATATGATTTACTAAAACCTGTTACTGTAATGGTACGTTGTCTGATTTCATCATCCAGCGATGCCATACTGGTGAACACAGCGGGCTTGAAAATGATATCACTCCAGATCTCATCTGATAAAATGAGCAGGTTATGTTTGATGGCAATATTTCCTAATGAATTCAACTCCGCTTTGGTAAAGACTTTTCCAGTCGGGTTCAGCGGATTGCAAAGACAAATCATTTTTGTATTTGGAGTGATGATCTCTTCCAAGGAATTGAAATCCACTTGATCTGTTCCTGCCGGGATGGCAAAAGGAACGGCTGTGGCACCAACGGTTTCAATCGAATATCTGAAAAGAAAATCCACCGGATCAAAAATGATGGCTTCGTCGCCTGCCATTAAAAACGACTTGCAAATCAGATAGATGCCATACGCGGCACTATCAACGGGCAATATATGGGATGGATGAAAAGCGGTGTGTTTGACTTTGGCATAGTTGTGCGACAATGCTTCTTTAAATGGGGCATACCCAAGCGTGTCTCCGTATGAAAAATAACCATCATGTGTAAATGCTTGGATGGCTTCGCGAATGGGTTCTGCGCAGGGAAAATCAGGATCCGCCGCCGTAAGCGGAATTACTCCCTCTGGCACCGATGCCCAACGAAGGTTAAACGCTCTTTGTTTTAATAGCGGCAAATTGACTGAATCAAAACCAAACATGGATTATATAACGTTTAAACTGTTGGTATATTATATGGTTTAGTAAAGTTTAGGGAGTTGAGAAAGTTGAGAAAGTTGCTCTAAACTTCCTAAACATTCTAAACTCCCTCAACCTCCCTCAACCTCCCTCAACCTCACCTCACGCATCGAAACCCCACCGTGGCATTCCGTTCAAATCCCTGAGATACCCGCAGGAGGAATTGCCTGTAATGCAGTTCCCGCGGACCACTTTGCACGTACCACCAGCTTCCACTCGGCTTGAAATAGGATCCTCCTTTCAAAATGATATATCGATAACTGCCATCTATATACTCATCATTTGTCAGTTGCCACACACTGCCTACAAGATCCTGCAATCCATTCGGATTTATACCTTTTGGATGCATTCCTACTTCATCGAGTAGTCCGTTACCAAGATTGCACAATGAAGAATCAATACCGGAGATATTGAAAACAGTCAGCGTTTCTGTCACAGGTTCTTCTTTTCGAACTACCGTTTTATCCTGCTTCCAAGGCCATGCATTCAACGCACTTGTTTGTGCTGCATATTGCCATTCAATCTCGGACGGAATTCTTTTTCCTGCCCATGTAGCATAAGCCCGTGCATCTTCCAACGAAACATATACAACAGGCTTGTTTTCAAGTTCCTTGATTGGTTTCTTTCCATGCCAGTGTTTCAAGAAGTTGGCAGTATCGGTGGGCTTGTATTTGGATGCAATCATAAACTGATAAAACGCTGCATTGGTCACCGGAAATGCATCCATCCAATAACTCGGCATCTCAAATGTTTTTCCCACATCCTGCTTCGGATATGGAATAAATTCATCCCCATGCGATTCTTTAAAAACAAACCTCCCCGCCGGTATAGGTTTTTCCATTTCACTCATTCCCTGTTTCCTGCCTTCGACAGGTTTATCCACTGAGGTGGGCAAGTTTTCATTGCCCGTTTCACCAACCCTCTTTGCCTCCTTGCCTCCTTGCCTTGTATTTCTCGTAACTTGTCTCTCATCACTAGAAACTCTTCTGGCAGCTCCCGCCACCACTTCCATCACCACCTCATCCATCAACTCATCCTGATCAAACAATTGCACTACAAATCGTCCTTCATACATCCCATATTTTTTGTAGATACTGAATTGATGATGTCCTGGTTTGATAGAAGTGTATTTTTTGTCATACGACGGAATACCTTTCCAGATGCGGATTTCAGAGCCTGCAGTAGCTGATATGTTCATCTCATCACCTTCGATACTTGCTTTGATTAGTGTGGGAAGTTGTGCAATGCAATCCACTTCACCTTCATTGTTGGTGCCCAGATATGTTGAATGAAATGCATTGGTTTCTGCTTCAATGAAATATGAATTATTCTTACTTGAAGGCACCAGCATTTTATGGTTCCATAGATCTACAAAATGTGTATTGCGTGCAGGTTTCACTTCAAAAAGATCATTCTTGACGCCTGCAGGAATGATGCTGTAAATGGTATAAATAGTTTTGTTTTTTCTTTCCCATTTGTTCACCCAAATGCTGTCGCGCAAGGTCGACACCAACGGTGTGATCAACCCATCTGTAAAGTTGTTGCTGTTTTCTCGCAAAATTCTGCTTGTTCTACCTAGGTATTTATATTGCTCTTCGGTCCATTCTGGAATGCCCGGCGCAAAGATGTTTAGCTCTGTTCCATAGCCATTGAAAAAGGAGGTCGCAAACTCACGTTGTATGCGTTCCTTATACAATTCCGCTACGCGGAAGATGGCAAAATCAGGTTGGATGATTTTGTTGAGGTTCAACATGGGCACATAATACAAAGCATTGTGCACCCTGCCACTTACGATCATTGACATGTCTTTGGGAATGGCCATTCCTTCGCTGTACATCACTACGCCTTTCCTGACCTTGTCTGCTGATTCTTGCAATTCCTTGCTGGATGCGCCTCTTGTATCTAACACAACACCATCCGCCGATGTTTCGCTGATCAGATTGCTCAAGCCTGCCAGGTGTCCTTCTGATCGGGTACTCTCATCCCAGGGATTGTAACACACAAAGAATTTGGTTCCCTGTCTGCGCATGCTATCACCCAATGTTTT
>CANFHO010000100.1 GCA_947447005.1 Chitinophagaceae bacterium | reverse complement strand
GTAGCCCGTAGGGGAATCGAACCCCTCATTCCTCCGTGAAAGGGAGGCGTCTTAACCGATTGACCAACGGGCCGTTATCGCTTTGGGAGTGCAAATATAGGTTGTTGTAGAATTATGACAAAAAAAAATAGAAATCTTCTTACCTTTACTACATAATTTGACATCAAAGCAATCAATCATGAGTACAGTAAAAGTAGCTATCAACGGTTTCGGAAGAATCGGCCGTTTGGTTTATCGCCAGATCTTTAACATGGATGGTATCGAAATCGTTGCCATTAACGATCTTACCAGCCCTAAAGTGCTGGCACACCTTCTTAAATATGATACAGCACAAGGTCGTTTCGAGCAAGATGTAACCGCAACTGAAAATTCGATCATAGTAAATGGCACTGAAGTTAAAATCTATGCCCAAAAAGATCCTGCTCAAATTCCATGGGGTTCACACAACGTAGATGTTGTTCTTGAGTGCACAGGTTTCTTCACCGACAAAGACAAGGCTTCTGCCCACCTTACTGCAGGTGCCAAGAAAGTAGTTATCTCTGCCCCTGCTACAGGAGATCTGAAAACAGTTGTTTTCAACACCAACCACGAAATCCTCGATGGCTCTGAAACAATCATCAGCTGTGCATCTTGTACAACCAATTGTCTCGCTCCAATGGCGAAAGTACTGGAAGATCAATTCGGAATTCTTACTGGCTTGATGACCACCGTACACGCATATACAAACGACCAAAATACACAAGACGCTCCCCATCCAAAAGGCGACCTTAGAAGGGCCCGCGCTGCTGCACAAAATATCGTGCCTAATAGCACAGGTGCTGCAAAAGCAATTGGATTGGTTCTTCCTTCATTAAAGGGAAAACTCGATGGAACTGCACAACGTGTTCCTACACTCACAGGTTCATTGACTGAATTGACTGTTCTTCTTTCAAAGAAAACAACTGCCGAAGAAGTAAACGCTGCCATGAAAGCTGCTGCAAACGAAAGCTTCGGTTATACTGAAGATGAAATCGTGAGTGGTGATGTAATCGGAATGAAATTCGGTTCTCTATTCGATGGAACTCAAACAAAAGTTCAAACAGTAGGCGACCATCAAATGGTTCGGACTGTAAGCTGGTATGACAATGAAATGAGCTATGTAAGTCAGCTTGTACGCACAGTACACTACTTCGCACAGTTGATCTCCAAATAATCATCAACCTCTCTATAAACCCGGCAGATTATCCTGCCGGGTTTTCTTTTTAAAATTATTCTCATGAGCACTTTTACTCAATTCAACTTTAGTGGAATAAAAGCATTGATCAGGGTCGATTTCAACGTTCCACTCAATGATCAATTTCAGGTAACCGATGATACCCGTATGCGGGCTGCCATGCCAACCATCAAAAAAATATTGGCAGATGGTGGTTCTGTTATACTGATGAGCCACCTTGGTCGCCCCAAAGACGGCCCCACCAACAAATATTCACTCTCCCACATCGTAAACCACCTCCAGGAACTGGTAGGAGCAAACAATAAGGTGATATTCGCTACAGATTGCATCGGCGATGTTGCAACCACAGCTGCGTCCAGGCTTCAAGCTGGTGAAGTTCTCTTGTTAGAAAACCTACGATTCCATAAGGAAGAGGAAAAAGGAGATGCAATCTTCTCAGAGAAACTCAGCAAATTGGGAGATGTATATGTGAACGATGCCTTTGGAACTGCACACAGGGCCCATGCATCCACTGCCATCATTGCAGATTTCTTTGATGCTGATAAAAAAATGTTTGGTCTCTTGATGGAAGGTGAAGTTTCCAGTGCAGAAAAAGTATTGCTGCAATCTGAAAGGCCTTTCACCGCCATCATTGGTGGCGCAAAGGTTTCAGACAAAATATTGATCATCGAAAACCTCCTGGAAAGGGCTACAGACATCATCATTGGTGGTGGAATGGCTTATACCTTCTGGAAAGCACAAGGCAAACAAATCGGAAATTCTTTGTGTGAAGATGATCGACTCCCACTTGCTGCTGAACTCCTGGAAAAAGCAAAAGCAAAAGGCGTAAACATCCATTTGCCAATTGACAGCACCATTGCTGATAAGTTTGCTGCTGATGCAAATACAGAAAACTGCGATAGCGGTGCCATCCCTTCAGGTTGGATGGGACTAGATATTGGAACGCAAGCCATGGCTGATTTCAGGGAAGTGCTGCTGAAAAGCAAGACCATCCTGTGGAACGGACCGATGGGTGTATTTGAAATGGAAAAATTCCAGAAAGGAACCAAGGTCATCGCTGAAGCAGTTGCAGAAGCAACCCAACACGGCGCTTTCTCCCTCGTGGGCGGCGGCGACAGCGTAGCAGCAGTCAACCAATTTGGATTCAACGATAAAGTAAGTTATGTTTCCACCGGTGGTGGCGCCATGCTTGAATTTTTTGAAGGAAAAGTATTGCCAGGCATAGCTGCTATAAAAAGATAAAAGTGAAAGGAGAAGAGAGAAAAATGATTTGAATTTGTATTTTATTTTTCTCTTTTCACTTTTATCTTTTATCTCTATCTGTGCAACCATTCCTACTAAAACACCATCATACACAAAAACTAAATACAATCAAATGAGCACTCGTAACATTGTTCTCTTATCTATTCTTGCTTTTATTCTTTTATTGGGCGGATGTGGCTGCAGCGGATACAACGGACTGGTAACGAAAGACCAGGAAGTGAAAAGCAAATGGGCCAACGTAGAAAGCGATTATCAACGCAGATCAGACCTCATTCCAAATCTTGTTAATACAGTGAAAGGTGCTGCAAATTTCGAAAAAAGCACACTCGAAGCTGTTGTGAACGCAAGGGCTCAAGCTACCCAAATGAAGATTGACGCATCAAACCTTACTCCAGAAAAAGTTGCTGAATTTCAAAAAGCACAAAGCAATTTGGGCGGTGCCATCGGAAGATTGCTCGCAACCATGGAGAAATATCCTGAATTGAAAGCTACAGATGCATTCCGCGATCTTTCTGCACAATTAGAAGGAACTGAAAACAGAATCAAAGTTTCTCGTAACGATTTCAACGCTGCTGTAAAAGATTATAATACCAGCGTGAAAACATTTCCAATGGTTCTTTTCGCAGGTATCTTTGGTTTCACAGAAAAAGGTTATTTTACTGCTGAAGCAGGTGCAGAAAAAGCTCCAACTGTTGATTTTTCTAAATAACAATAATACTCCTGATGATCTTTAATTTATTCTCCAGGAAAAAACCTAAACTCTTCAACCATGAAGAGGAAGAACGGATGGTGGAAGCCATCCGTTCTGCTGAAAAGCAGACCAGTGGCGAAATTCGCCTATTCATTGAAAGTAAATGCAGCTTTATCAACCCAGTTGATCGAGCAAAGGAACTGTTTGCAGAACTGGAGATGTTTAAGACCAAGGATCGCAATGCTGTCCTGATTTACATCGCAGTCCAAGACAAACAATTGGCTGTGTATGGAGATGAAGGCATACATCAAAAACTGGGACAATCTTTTTGGAATACTGCTGTAAATGATATTCTAAGCTCTTTCAATAAGAAGGATTATCTCAGCGGACTCTGTAATATGATTGAAACAACTGGCAACGCCCTGAAGGAAAATTTCCCCTATCAGGATGATGATATTAATGAACTCCCTGACGGGATCATATTCGGCAAATGATCAAACAAATTCTTTTTATACTTTCCTTCCTTTTCATTTCTGTGGCCAATGCACAAATTGAAAAGGAACTTCCTGTCCGTCCTACACCACCAAAATTGGTGAACGATTATACAGGAACACTCTCAGCCGACCAAACTCAGACGCTGGAACACAAACTCGTGCAGTTCGACGATTCCACTTCAAACCAGATTGCCATTGTTATTGTTCAATCTACCGGAGATTACGATATCGCAGATTATTCCTTTGCATTAGGTCGCGCTTGGGGCATAGGAAATAAGAAAACCAACAATGGTGTCTTGGTGCTGGTCGCAAAAAACGACAGAAAAATTTACATTGCTACAGGTTATGGATTGGAAGGTGCACTTCCTGATGTTACCTGCAAGCAGATCATTGAAAATGAAATCAAGCCTAATTTTAAAGGCAATGATTTCTACCGCGGATTGGATGAGGGCACTGATGCCATCATGGCCGCAACAAAGGGTGAATACAAGGCTCCAGATAATTATGGCAGCAGAAAAGGAAGAAGTCCTAAGGGAAACAGTGTCATGATTATCATAGCTATTATTGTTGCCATTTTATTCATCATACGCCGTGGTGGTGGTGGTGGAGGTGGAATGTATAATCGTGGTGGTTACAATCGTTTTGGCGGTGGTGGATTCTTTTTTCCATTAGGAGGTGGAGGCAGCTCCAATTGGGGTGGAGGCGGCAGCAGTGGCGGAGGCTTCGGAGGTTTCGGTGGAGGCAGCTTCGGTGGAGGCGGCAGTGGTGGAAGCTGGTAAATAAAACTAAAAGAGAAAAGTGAAAAGAGAAAAGTGAAAGACGATAACAGCCTATTCAAATTCAATGGCTGTTTCATTTTTCACTTTTCTCTTTTCTCTTTTAGTTTAACCGAGTCCTACTTCTTGATGCAACTCAGGTACTTCTACATCCTGGAACCCTTTTCGGATGAGCCTTTCCTTAAAATCAATTTGCACTTTGGGTTCGCCATGAACAATGAAAACCTTACTCACCTGACGAGGATCCTGGCATGATAAAAACTGTAACAGATCTTCATAATCGCCATGTGCACTCATACTACGAATACTTCCAATCTCTGCATGAATCTCATGTGCTACACCATAAATATTCACTTCGTTTTTTCCGGATTGTAAACGAGCACCCAGTGAATGTGGTTCACAATAACCTACCATCAGAATACTATTGCGTGAGTTTTCAATATTGTTGCTGATATGATGTTTTACACGACCGGCATCAGCCATCCCACTTGCTGAAATGATCACGCATGGCTCGTTCCGGAAGTTTAGAAGTTTAGATTCTTCAACAGTCTTTATGTATTGCAATCCCATGAACTTGAATGGATCTTCGTCACTTTCCAATATCTTTTGAATACGTGAATTGAAATACTGTGGATAGTGTTTCACAATTTCAGTGGCATGAACACTTAGGGGACTGTCAACAAAATAATCAACCTCAGGCAATCTTCTTTCAAGTTCCAATTGATTCAATGCAAAGAGAATCTCTTGTGTTCGGCCCACACTGAATGCTGGTATAATCAGCTTACCACCTTTTTTTATACAAGTCTTTTCAATCCATTCCAGCAATTGATCTGGCGTAGCCTGATGAAGATCATGTAATGAATTTCCATAGGTTGATTCAATAATGATAAAATCTGCTTGGGAAAAAGTTGAAGGAGAACGTAAGATTACATCACGATATCTTCCAATATCTCCACTAAAACTAAGCTGTCTGGATTTACCATTTTCACTGATGCGAAGATGCACTGCAGCACTTCCAATGATATGTCCGGCATCTGTGTATTTTAATTCGACATCTTCATCAATCCTGAACCACTGCTCATAATCCACAACCTCGAATTGATCCATACAAGCCTTGGCTTCATCTGATGTATAGAGAGGTTTCAGGAATGGTTGCCCCAATGCCTTTCTTTTCTTGTTTGCATATTTGATATCATCCTCCTGTATGCCTGCAGAATCCTCTAACAAAACAGCAGTAAGTTCCCTCGTAGCTGGTGTTGCAAATATTTTCCCTTTGAATCCATCAGAAACCAATTTGGGGATGAGTCCACTATGATCAATATGAGCATGGGAAAGGACCAGATAATCCACTTCACTTGGTTCAAATCCCCAATGTCGGTTCAATACATCTGTATCTTTTCCCATTCCCTGAAACATGCCACAATCGAGGAGAATTTTTTTATTGTTCTTCAGTGTTAACAAGTGTTTGGAGCCTGTAACACATCTTGCAGCACCATGAAAAGCTATTTTCATATTTCTTATTTTGATCGTTGTTTGAAAGTCCAGGTGATATTGAATTCAGCCACACAAATTCCCTCCGAATTATACCCCTTGCTATTGGTCGAACATGTTATGGAATTTCCTGTAATCAGGGCTTCATGAACTGCTTCCTCAATTTTCATACCATCTTCACAAACAAAATTGATTTGCCCAGTTGCCTTTTTATGAAATGTAGATTGCATTTCAAGCACCAACATAGAAACAGTAGGTTTGATATGTCTTGTGTGAATAAGGGCAAGGATCCCTGTGCTCAATTCAGCGGCCATCGCGAGGCAAGCAAAGTATATTGAGCGAAATGGATTTTTAGAAAACCAGCTAAAACGCACAGATGCTACTGCTTTTTCAGTAGAGATTTCACGCAGACGAAGTCCGGAAAAAAACGCTGCAGGCAAAGACCAGAGCAGAAAAAATCTGAATAAGAATGGGTTGGATAACAGGCGCAGTGTTTTTTCCTGTTTCATGGTGTGCAGTTTGGTGCACTATAAATCTACGTTATAAAATGGTGGGAATAAAATGATTGATATCAAGGGAGAGAGGCAAGGAGGCAAAGAGGCAAAGAGTTTATTTTAGTAAAAGGGGAGCAGATCTTTCTGACTCCCTTTTCAGTATCTTACAAGGCACTAATATTTTCCTTGCCTCCTTGCCTCCTTGCCTCCTTGCCTCCTTGCCTCCTTGCCTCCTTGCCTCCTTGCCTCCTTGCCTCTTATTGAACCATCAACTTAAACAGAGACTCTCCTTCAAAGAATCCTTCCAGTTCATCTCCCACTACACACTCTCCTACACCAGCAGGGGTTCCTGTGAAAATCATATCACCAATATTGAGAGAGAAATAATTTGACACGTAAGAAACAATCTTATCTATGTTGTGGATCATCATGCCGGAGTTTCCTTTCTGCACAAGTTCTCCATTTTTATTCATGTGAAAATTGATGTTTTTAACATCAACCTCTGGCGCCAGGGGCTTGAATTTTCCGATGACAGCTGAGTTATCCCATGCCTTGGCTTTTTCCCATGGCAGTCCTTTTTTCTTTAATTCGTTTTGGATATCACGGGCTGTGAAATCAATACCCACCGTTATTGAATCGTAATATTTACGTGCAGTTTTTTGTGAAATATACTTTCCGTTTTTTGAAATTCTGATTACCAATTCACATTCATAATGCAATTCATTGGTGAATTCGGGATAGTAAAAAGGTGCATTGTACTGCAACAAGGCAGTTCTGGGTTTCATGAAAATAACGGGTTCGTCAGGAACCTCATTACCAAGTTCTTTGGCATGTTCAGCATAGTTCCTTCCGATACAAATAAATTTCATTGCAGTTCGCGTTTGGGTTCAGGAAAATCTGGTTATTTCAGAGGAAGGATGGATTTTTCTAAACTATGCTCGAATATAGGAAATAATCTCCTGCTGTTCAAGTTAGTACGTCTGATTGTTAAATGATGCCATGGTCTTTTCCAGACCCATCAATACAAACTGTTCAATGGCTTCAACGGAGCCATCCATTTTTTTTGATACAGTTGAGTCCTCTGTTGGACTCCATTTGCCTAATACATATTCAACCTGACGACCTTTTGGAAAATCATTACCTATTCCAAACCTAAGACGAGGATATTGAACGGTACCCAAAAGCTCTTGGATACTTTTCAACCCATTATGGCCTCCATCGCTTCCGGAAGGTTTGATTTTGATTTTGTCCAGCGGTACAGCCAACTCATCGACCAATACCAATATCTGATCTGGCATCAACTTTTCTCTATCAAGCCAGTATTTGACGCTTTTTCCACTCAAATTCATGTACGTAGTTGGCTTAATACAGATAATTTTTTTTCCTTTTAGGCTGATTTCTGCTTTATAAGCGAGTCGGTCCATTGAAAACTGAGCTTTGTGCTTTGCTACAAATCGATCAAGTATATCAAAACCGATGTTGTGACGGGTATGATCATACTCGCTGCCAATATTGCCCAATCCGATTATCAGGAATTTATTCATAAAAAAAGCCCCGGGATACTATCCAGGGGCTATAAAGATAAAAACTTTGTTTTATTTTTTGCCCTTTGCAGGTCCTGCTGCTGCTTCTTCTTGCTTCAATTGACGTGTCATGGTCACAGAAGCAATTGGAATACGTGGAGAGTTTTGGATCTCGTAGTTTTCAGCCGCGATATCCTGTACACGGATATTTTGGTTAAGTTCAAGTGAAGTAAGATCAACTTCGATGTTTTCTTTCAGGAACTTAGGATAGGTTTTGATCTTTACAGATTTCAACCTGATTTCCAATTTACCACCGGCTTTAACACCAGCAGCAGTTCCAACGAACTTCAACGGAATAGTTGCATTTACTTTTTTGTCTTCAACCAACTCAAGTAGATCAACATGCGTAAGCGTGTCAGTCAATTTGTTGAATTGAAGATCCTTCAAGATACACTTGTAGGTTTTGCCGTCCACTTTAACTTCAGCTAGCTGGAAATCTGGTGTGTAAACAAGAGGCTTGAATGCGAATTGTTCTGCAGAAAAATTCACCTCAGATGCACCTCCATAAATTACACCAGGTACCAAGCCTTGAGAGCGCAATTGGCGGGTGGCTGATTTGCCCGTTGCGGTCCTCAATTGTCCTTCGATTGTAATCGTTTTCATTGTATGAGTGTTTAATAATGACGTTTTTTATTTGTTCCTCATTTGTGAATGAATGAACAAACTGGTAATGCTTTGGTTTTCATATGCGTTTTTGATTGCTGATGCAAACAATCCTGCAACACTAAGCACTTTCAATTTGGACGACTGTCCCCTCAATGGAATGGTGTCACAAACAACCAATTCATCTAGCACACTGTTTTCGATATTTGCGTAAGCGTTTCCACTCAGAACAGGGTGTGTGCAAAGCGCTCGAACGCTTCTGGCACCCTTATCTATCAACAGTTTCGCTGACTTTGTCAGTGTTCCTGCTGTATCACATATATCATCAATCAACACTACATCTCTATTCGTTACATCTCCAATTACCACCATGCTGGCGATCTCGTTGGCACGCTTTCGGTGCTTATCACAAATCACCATTTCGACGTTGAAATAGCTTGCAACCTCACGTATTCTGTTGGCGCTTCCCACGTCGGGGGCCGCAAAGGTAAGGTTTTCGAGTTTAAGATTGCTTATGTAAGGTATAAAAATTGCAGAGCTGTCTAGATGATCCACCGGGATATCAAAATACCCCTGAATCTGCGGGGCATGTAGATCCATGGTTACCACCCTATCCGCACCGGCTGCTGTTAAGAGGTTTGCCATAAGTTTTGCTCCAATGGCAACACGGGGCTTGTCTTTTCGATCCTGCCTGGCATACCCAAAATATGGTATAACAGCGATGATTTTGTAGGCAGAAGCACGACGAGCAGCATCAATCATCAATAGCAATTCAAGAAAATTATCTCCAGGTGCAAATGTGCTCTGCACGAGGAAAACATAATCTCCCCTAATGCTTTCTAGAAAAATTGGTTGAATTTCCCCATCGCTGAAACGTTGAATGCTGATCTTGCCTGGTGTAGTGCCATAAGCTTCAGCAATCTTTTCTGCGAGGTATTGAGAGCTCGTACCGGAGAAAACTTTGAGTGAAGGACCAATGCGTTGCATAAAATAATTTGATGCTGCGAAGATACTGAAATTAGTGGAGGGCGGAAAGTGGAAGGTGGGGTGTGGAAAGTGAAGTTGTTTTTTGGGGAAAAATACATGTGGAGGGTGGTGTTTATCTCTTGCATAGGCTTATTCCAGTGATGAAATTTGCATACCGATGCAATCAATAACCTAACTTCTAACCCCCTAACAACTAACAACAAACCAATGCCTATAAAATCATGGAAACAGGAAGAGCGACCGAGAGAAAAATTGCGCATGATTGGTGCGGCAAACCTGAGTGATGCAGAACTACTGGCCATCATCATACAAAATGGAAACAGGGAGCATTCTGCATTTGACCTTGCATTAGACCTGTTGAACAGAAGCAACCAAACGCTCTCCCAATTAACGCGACTGTCCATGAAAGAACTCATGAAAACAAAAGGCATTGGCATGGCGAAAGCCATGATGATACTTGCCGCATTGGAACTGGGGCGCAGGCGTTTCTCGGAAGAACAGAAACCCAAAGATTCAATCACTGATAGTCATTCTGTTGCCCGATACCTGCAAACAAAATTCATGGACTTGTCGCACGAAATTTTTGCAGTATTGTTCATGAACAGGGCCAACAAGATTATGCACCTGGAGATCATCAGTTCAGGTGGCATGACTGGCACAGTAGCCGACCCAAGAATCATTTTGAAAAAAGCACTTGAGGAGGAGGCTGTGAATATCATTCTTTGTCACAATCACCCATCAGGCAATTTGAGACCATCGCGAGCGGACGAAGAACTCACCCAAAAAATAATAAAAGCCGCAAAGTACTTCGACATTCAAGTACTCGATCATATCATTGTAAGCACCGAAGGTTATTACAGCTTTGCGGATGAGGGGAGGATATAAACAGCCAGGGACGAGGGACAAGGAATACAATAGGGACGAGGCACAGGGCACAAGGAATACAATAGGGACAAGGCACAGGGCACGAGGCACAAGGAATACAATAGGGACGAGGCACGGGGCACGAGGCACAAGGAATACAATAGGGACGAGGCACGGGGCACGAGGCACAAGGAATACATAAGAAATGGGTTACGGAAAAAATCCTCGTGCCCTGTGCCTTGTGCCTTGTGCCCTGTGCCTTGTCCCTCG
>CANFHO010000099.1 GCA_947447005.1 Chitinophagaceae bacterium | reverse complement strand
CCACTGATTACAAAAATGACAAAGCCTGCAATCAGCACCAGTGAAGTGTACACAATGCTGATCCCAGTCTCACGAATGGTTTTTGTAACTGTCAGAGTAACATCTCCATCAGCATGTGGTAGTTCTTGTTTATAGTTGACCAGGAATCTGATTGTGATATCAATGGCAATACCAAGCGCCACACTGAAAACCAGTACTGTAGAAGGTTTGATGGCAATGCCTGTCCATCCCATCAATCCAGCCGTCATGGCCAAAGGAATAAGATTAGGTATCAGCGAACAGAGCAAGATGCGGAAGGATCTGAATAAATAAAGCATGCACAATGCAATCAATAAAAATGCCCAGAAAATACTTTCTTTCAATCCCTTGATGATAAAACGACTTCCTTCCAAAAACGTAATGCTGCTTCCGGTAAGGGTCACATGAACTTTACTGGTATCAAAATAATTGGCAGCTGCATTTTGCATGCTATCAATCAACCCTGGCATACGATTGCTGCCTATATCAGCCATGTTCACACTGATACGTGTAACTTGCTTGTTGCTATCAATGAAAGCGGACATCAGTTTTTGGAATGAACTTTCCTGTTTGGTCTGACCTTTTCCTGCTTTTAAATAATCTGCCATGAATGCGCCATCAAATGAATTTGGCATGGAATAATTGTTGCTATCGCCATCATAAAATCCTTGTCTCGCAAACTTCAAACCTTCTGCCAATGACAGAGGTCGAGCCACTTCAGGATAGCTGGCGATGTATTCACTGTATTGTGAAACTTTTTCAAATACACTCAATGCTCGGGCTCCTGCAATGGCATTTTTCTTTCCGGCATCCACCAAAATTTCCAATGGCATGATGCCTTTGAAATTGGCTTCAAAAAAACGAAGATCCGTATAGATCTGGTCTTTCTTTGGAAGATCATCCACGATGAATGCTTCAGTGCGCAAACGCATGATGCCCATCACAGAAAAGGCAATAGCAATGACTGTTGCAGCATACACCGTCTTCTTGTGTGCAAATACCCATTTCTCAATACTGGTGAGAAGGCCAAGCATCCACTTATTATCGAGGTATTTTGTATGTTTTTCTTTAGGGGGCTTCATATAAAATAAAGCGATAGGAATCATCACCAGTGAAATGAAAAACAATGCCATGATATTGATACCTGCCACTACACCAAACTCTTTCAGGATCACACTTTTGGTGAGCGAGAAAACGGCGAAACCCACAGCAGCACTGATATTACAGAATAATGTCACTACACCCATCTTGCCAATCATTTCAACCAATGCCTTGTGTTTGTCGTTGGTTTTAAGATAAGAGGTATGATATTTGTTGATAAAATATATGCAGTTGGGTATGCCTATCACTACAACCAATGGTGGAATCAATGCAGTAAGCAAGGTTATCTTAAATCCCAATAGATGAATAGTAGCAAGACTATATAAAACACCAATAATCACTACTCCCAAGGATAAAATGGTTGTGCTCAGTGATCTGAAGAAGATAAACAGAATCAATGCTGAAAGCAATACAGAGGCGAGAAGGAAATATTGCATTTCTCTGGCGATTCGAATGGCAACATTGGTGCGGATGAAAGGCAACCCGCTTAGATGAAGATCATATTTTGTATCAGCACTAAACTGATCTGATGCCAATTGAATATTTGCTACTACTTTTTCCCTTGCCTTTGAGTTAAGTATACTCTTTTTGATCCTTACCCCAACCAAATAGGCTTGCGTCTCTGAATTATAGAGCAGTCCCCTATAAAATGGGAGGCTCATGAAAATATTCTTCAGACTATCCAGTTGTGCCTGATTTTCAATTCTTGCAGGAAATATTTTTACAGCATCTAATTTTTCTGTGCTGTCATTTTTGTGCAGCGTAATAGCACCTGGAATACCTATGATATCCTCAACACCATCTATCTTTTTCAATTCTTCCTGAAAAGCAGCCAGGGTATTGAATTTATCCTTGGTGAAAATATCATTTGATATGAATCCAATGGTCAACAGATTGCCATCGTCACCAAACTTTTTCTTGAAATCGAGGTAGGTGATATACTTCTGATTGTCGGTTGGGATCGCCCTGGAAAACTCGTAGCTTAATTCCACCTTTGTTGCATGATATCCTAAGAATAAAGTCAACATAAGCGTAATGACCATCAGAGGTATGCGATATTTGAGAATCCCTTTTCCAAGCGACTGCCACATAGTATTGGTTGTTTTTGCAAAGGAAAGCATTTTTTATGGCATGAAGACCTTTGTTGGACGAGCTAAGCCAACATGAATTCATTATTTTTACCACATGAAGAGAGGCGTTGCCATTTCATTGATCATGTTTGCTTTTTTTGTAGGTCGTTCACAGACTCGGCAGGCAATTGAACAATGGCAGGCATATGTTGCTTTTGGGCATGGTATCCAGGTTGACCAATCTGGGAATAATGTGCTATATGCAAGTAAATATGGTCTTTCTATATATGATCCAGTTGCTAAGGATTATGAAATTAGAACCAAAGCACAAGGCCTTTCGGATCTCACTATTCTGTTCGTTCGAAAAGATCCTGGTTCTTTAAAAACATTAGTAGTGTATGACAATGGGAATATGGATTTACTGAATGGAGATCAAACCTATAATATTCCTGATTTTTTTCTCAAGCAAACTACTTCATCTAAACATATTTATGATGCGCTTTGGATAGGCAGCGAAATATATCTTTCAACCAGTTTGGGTATCGTAGTTGTGAATACAGCGAAGAATGAAATAAAGGATACCTATAAAATTCCAGATAACAGTTTGTTTCTGGAAGTATTGGATGTAGCATTGCAAAATGGGTATTTATATGCCGCCACAAATAAGGGGGTTCAGAAAGCCCTATTTAATTCAACTTCTTTATCAAATCCTGCACAATGGAGTTGGGAGCCATCTATGTCAACGGTATCCTCTCCTATAAAAAATCTTGTTTCCTGGAATGAAGCTTTGTTAGCAACCCGCAATGATTCAGTGTTTATTAAAAATGGACAGACATGGTCATTTATGTTTGCAAGCCCTTTGCCCATTCTTTCGTTACGGGTAAGTAACAATAAGCTTCTTGTCTTGTGCGGCAATGATTTAGTTGGAAAAATATTTTCATTTCAGTCGTCAAATTCAACTCCCCAATCCATTGTTTTTTCAAGTGAAACATTCGCGGTTGATGCAATTGATGTGAATGGTACATATTGGATAGCAGATAAGAACAAGGGACTCCTTCAGGTTAGCAATGGGGTTGAGTCAAATTATACACCCAATGCCCCGGTTGGCATTTCTGCAGGGCAAACCATTTTTCAACAAGGCAAACTGCTCTCAACCAGTGGAGGGGTAGATGCAGCAGGATTAACATTGAATAACAGCGACGGCATATATGTTTTTGACGTAAACGGTTGGAAGATCTATAACGCTCGAAATACGCCAGCTTTGTCAACATTTACAGATGCACTTTCCATTGCAGTTGATCCGGTAACCAATAAAATCTATGTTGGATCTTATGGAAAAGGGATAGCCTCGATTTCAACAGATGGAAAGGTAGCCAGATTTACATCAAACAGTTTTTTGTCGAATGCATTGAATAGTCCCTCCACCTATAATATAACAGGGCTGGCATTTGATCAATCTCAAAATCTTTGGATCCTATGTGATGGTGCATCACAAGGTCTATGTGTTTTGAAGAAAGACGGGAGTTTTAAAAAATTTTCCATCCCCTATACCTATACAGATTTGCGACTTTCAAAAATATTAATAGATGAGTCTCAAAAAATATGGATTGTGTCATCCAGAGGAAATGGTTTGTTTTGTTTTGATCATGGTGGTACAATTGATCAGATCAATGATGATAAGTGGAGATATTTCAGGTCTGGATCTGGTGCGGGAAATTTACCTTCATCAAATGTGAATTGTGTTGCAGCTGATCGCAATGGGTTTCTGTGGGTAGGTACCGACAAAGGAATTGGAATCATCCAATGTGGCGAAGATGTATTTGCTGCAATTTGTCAAGCTACCATACCTATAGTTCAGCAGGATTTTTATGCAGGTACATTGTTTGGAGAAGAGAATGTATTGGATATTGAAGTGGATGGAGCAAACAGGAAATGGATAGCCACTGAAAAGGGTGTATGGCTCATATCTGCAGATGGTCAAAAAGTAATTAATAAATTCACTTCTGAAAATTCACCTTTATTGGATAATCATGTACATGAAATATCGATTAATCCTCAATCCGGTGAAGTATTTTTCATGACAGCTTTTGGAATATGTTCTTATCGCGGAACAGCAACTGAGCCCGTTACAGAAAAAAAGCAGCCGATTGTTTTTCCCAACCCCGTTCCTCCAGGATACAATGGAAGTATTGCCATCAAAGGGTTACCTGAAAATGCATGGGTGAAAATAACGGAACTCAATGGCAAGTTGGTGCACCAAACAAAATCATTGGGTGGACAAGCTATCTGGAATGGTAAAAATTATAAAGGGGAGAAAGTTAGTTCGGGAGTATATCTTGTAATTGTTTCAGACGAATTCAATACATATCAGGTATCAACGAAGATCTTCTTCATAAAATAAATACAGTGCTTCATCAGACCAAAGGAATTATCATCAGAACAGTTAAATATGGAGAAACTTCTTTGGTCGTTTCCGCATATACTGAGTTATTCGGATTGCAACAATACATGGTTAATGGTGTTCGCACTTCCAAAAAAACCGCGAATGTTTCAGCATCACATTTGCAGGTCGGAAACATCCTCGAGATGGTCGTATATAAGAATGAGAAAGATACATTGCAGCGCATCAAGGAATGTAAAATGGCTGTGCATTATGATACGCTTTTTATGGATGTGATGAAAAATACAATCATGCTTTTCATGATTGAAATTTTGCAGAAATGCATCAAAGAACCTGATCACCAGCCAGAGCTTTTTTATTTTATTGAAGATATTTTGATAGGTCTTGATAAAGGAACTGTTCAGCGAACAGCCAATATGCCTCTCTTTTTCATCATTCATCTCTCGCACTTTTTTGGCTTCAGGTTGATGGATAATTACACAAACAATTCAAATATCCTTGACTTGCATGAAGGACAGTTTGTTGAATTTCCACCCATGCATCAAATGGTTGTAATGCCTCCTCATAGTGAGTGTATTGCACAGTTTTTGCGTGTGATGCAATTGAATGAGCTAGAAGACATCAGGATGAACAGGATTCAGAGGAATACCATATTGGATGCATGTTTACAGTTCTATACATTTCATATTCATCCCTTCGGTAATATGAAAACGTTACCGATCATTCGGACGTTGTTGGAAGATTGATCAACAAATTCTTTTTGATTGTAATTGCTCGTCAAATAAAACAACTCCTGGTTTTTTGCCGCTTTCAAAACTTCCCACTTCATGATCTCTGTGAAGTGCTTTAGCTCCGTTGATGGTTGCCCATTGCAGGATCAGTTGCAAAGGTATTTGTGGAAAATGTTTTCTGATGGATCTTATTTCTGCAGAGATGCTTAATTGCCAGTTGCTGCTGTAACTATCTGTTCCCAATGTCAGACTCATCCCTCTTTTCAGTAGCATTTCAATGGGAGGAACTGTGTTTTCAATATAAAGATTTGCGTTTATGCACATGCAAAAAAACAATCCAGATACATTCTCAGTGGCATACTCTTGTGCAAAAGCGATATCATCTTCAGAAATAAATGTATTGTGCACAGATATTATTGTTTGCTTCTTGTTAAAATGCTGAAGCCATGTTCTGAGTGATGACTTGCCTGAAATGGGAAAAGGACTTTCCTGCATTCCAAATCGATTGTATAGTTTTAGGAATGGACCATGACCCGAAATGTGCAATTCATTCTCTGCAGGATTTTCTTGGTTGTGCATGGAAACTACTTTGTTTGCAGTCAATTCATTGATCATGTCTAATGTCTTTGCTGAAACGGTATAAGGCGCATGAGGTACGAGACTGGAAATGAATTTTCCTGATGGCAGGGATGCATTTGTTGAAGCTTCATCAAAGGTGTTCAAGATTGCGGAATACTGCTGGATATTTTTTTCAGCATTTGCGTCGGTCATACTCAACACTTCAATAAAATTATTCCACAGGATTTCGCTGTTGCATTTGGTTGATATTGTATTTGTCGTATTCCCAATATCTCCAACAGCAACTATGCCATCTTCATACATTTCTTTTTCACCCTGAGAAATACATTCAAGAATGGTTTCCATTGGAAAATCTCTCTTTTCAACCACACCCAACAGAAAATCAATCAAGCCTGTTTGAGGAGGTATTACATTCTTCATATGCGATAACTCCAAATGGCAATGTGTATTGATCAAGCCAGGACTCAGCAGGCCTTTTAGTTGGATAATATCTTCTCCAGCCAGCTCTTCGGGTACTATATCAAGAACCATTCCTCCATCATCCATGATTAACACATGGCTTCTGTCGAGGAACTCATACCCTGTAAATATCCGGTCGGCTTGAAACTTACGTTGATTCATCTTGTGAAAAGGAGTAACTTTGCACGCAATTTAGGATTAATACGCAAGAGTTGCACAAACGCATATGCTGGATAAACTGGAAGCCATCAAGGCAAAATTTGACGAAATAGGGGTAGCACTCACCAACCCGGAGGTGGTAAGTGACAACAAGCGCTTTGGGTCACTGAGCAAAGAATACAGAAGCCTGGAGAAGATAGTAGTTGCATATAAGGAATACAAGAATCTTCTTTCTGACATAGAATTCAATTGGGAAGCCCTCAATGGGGATGATGAGGAGTTGCGTGAATTGGCAAAAGCGGAGACAGCAGATCTCGAAGAAAAAAAGGATATCATTGAGAAGCAGATCAGAAATATGTTGATTCCCAAAGATCCGCAAGATGATAAAAATGCCATCATTGAAATCCGTGCAGGAACCGGTGGCGATGAGGCTTCATTGTTTGCTGGCGATCTGATGCGGATGTATATTCGTTATTGTGAAGGAAGAGGATGGAAGGTTGCAGTCCTTTCTGAAAACGAGGGAACCATGGGTGGCTACAAGGAAGTACAATTGGAAGTTATAGGGGATGAGGTGTATGGTATTTTGAAATTTGAAAGTGGCGTTCACCGTGTTCAGCGTGTGCCTGAAACAGAAGCAAGTGGGCGTGTTCATACGAGTGCAGCAACAGTGGCAGTAATGCCTGAGGCCGAAGAATTGGATTTTGAATTGAGAGAGAGTGATGTCAAAATGGAAACATCACGAAGCGGTGGTGCGGGTGGACAAAACGTAAATAAGGTAGAAACAAAAGTGATGCTGACGCATATACCTACAGGTACCGTTATCATTTGTCAAACGGAAAGAACACAGTTGGGTAACCGTGAAAAGGCCATGCAAATGATGCGTACCAGATTATACGAAGAGCAGGTAAGAAAACAAGAGGATGAAATTGCTCGTCATAGAAAAAGTTTGGTAAGTACAGGTGATCGCTCTGCAAAAATTCGAACATATAATTTCCCACAAGGAAGGGTAACAGATCATCGAATAGGGATGACCCTTTACAATATTCAGGAAGTCCTCAATGGCGGCCTAGGAGAATTGATTGATGCACTTCAATTTGCTGAAAATGCAAGTAAGTTGACCCAATAGGGCTTCATATTCCTGCAAAAAAATAACTTCTCGTTTTATTAATGCTTTAACAAACCACAAAGCATTGTTTTCGTCTATATATTGTGTTCATAATAACGCACTGTATGTTTTGTTTTTCTTTAACAAAAATCGTGGAGAAAAGGCGTTACGAATAGCATCTTATATTCAGAATAGATTTATTTTTTCTCATAAGCAGTTAGTTTTGGTTACGGCCCCTATTTCCATAGGGGCTTTTTTTTGCCATAATCATTCCAACAATAGCGCCTAAGCTATCAAACAATGCATCAAACAAGGAGAAACTTCTTGTTGTAAAATACTTTTGATAAAATTCCATACCTAAACCATAAGCTGAAATAAGAAAGACCATGGTCCAATAAATGGAGTTTTTGAATTCCCTGTTCCTATTGCTCAGAAAAATAGTATACAAAAATGCCAATACAAAGAATAAGCCAAAGTGAATTACTTTGTCAACTCCAAAAAAATCAATATCAACATGATTGTTTAGCTCATCAGTTGATATTGTTAGGAGAAAAAAGATAATAACCATCCATATGAAGGAAGGCCAAACAGAAAACAGGATTTTTTTCATGGGCAAATTTTATGCCCCAATCAGTGCCTTATATGCGTCAACAGTTAAAAGACCTTCAATTTGTGCAGGATCGCTGATGGTCATTTTGATCATCCATCCCTTTCCATAAGGATCCTGGTTAACCAATTCAGGTTCTGAATCAAGTAAAGGATTCTTTTCTGTCAAAGTTCCGGATACAGGAAGAAATAAATCACTCACTGTTTTTACAGCTTCAACAGTGCCAAATACAGCATCAGATGCCATTTCCTTGCCAATACTATCGATATCCACATAGATGATATCACCCAATTCGCCTTGTGCAAACTCTGTAATGCCAACGGTTGCAACATTTCCATCTATGGAAATCCACTCATGTTCCTTTGTATATCGAAGTTGTTCTGGGAAATTCATGATCTCAAATTTTATGCAAGTTTAATGATTATTTTCCTTTTGACTGAATTGAATTTAAACTACTTAATCCCTTCTTTGAATCAATCTTACTTTTTTGATTCTTATATCCTCCAGGGGTTTGTCACCTTTGCCTTTACCCGTGGTTTTTACAGAGGCAATACTATCCAAAACATCGTAGCCTTTTATTAAGTCTCCAAAAATGGTATAATTCTGATCAAGATGAGGGGCACCTCCTTGTTGTTTGTAAACAGAACGATGTTCCGCTGGTAATTTTCTACCCTTCAATCGATATGTTTCTACAGAGTCAAGGGTGAAGTCTGTATGGACTCTTCCTTGAACAATGTAAAATTGAACACCTGAGCTGGCTTTTTGGGGATTGACATCATCCCCCATTCTGGCCGCAGCCAGGATACCTTTGTGATGAAAAAGCTCCGACCTGAATTCCGCAGGAATGGTATAATCTTTCAACAAATTATTGGTATCTGTATTTTTTTTGGTTCGTTCGTCTCCAGCCTGAATCATGAATCCCTGTATCACCCTGTGGAAGCTGATTCCATTGTAGTAACCTGATTTTACCAGCCTGATGAAATTATCCCTGTGCTGAGGTGTTTCATCAAACAATCTGAATGTCATATTGCCAGCATCCGTTTGCATCAAAACATCCTTTTTAAGATCATGTTTTTTTATGCGAATATCAGGTTGTGCTACCGTTGAAAGGTGTGTAAGCAAAATGAACAAAGAAGCCAACATATATTGTTTCATCCTATGCATTTCTAAAGTTCGTTTTGAGAAAAATAAAACAACACATGATCTTTCATGAAATTCTCTTGTTCAATCAGGTTCATGGGCGTAAGTTCCTTGTGTTGTTTGAAATGTGGCCATCCTTCTTCATCCCAACCTTCCAATTCATAGTAACCACTTGGGGTGAGGATGGTGCATACAGCCACGTGCATCAGGTCCTGTTTCTGTTCTTTGGTGAATCTGTGTCCTGCACCACGAACCTCCTGAATGCCAATCAGGAAAAGAATGGCTTCCAAGTCTGGCTTTTTACCAAATCTATCCATCAGTTTTTCTTCCAGCTTCCACCATCTTGCTTGCAAATCATCTGACATATTCATGGCGCAAAGCTAATCAACTAGTCTCAACTCTCCACCTTCCACTTTCCACTTTCCACGCATATAAGTATCTTTGCCAAAAAAGTAGGATGCTTCAGTTAGCTTTTATTCGCAATAACAGGGAAACCGTGTTGGCAGGACTCAAAAAGAAAAATTTTGCAGAACCTGAATTGGTTGATCAAATCATTGCTTTAGACGACCAGCGAAGAAAACTGCAATTGCAGTCTGATGAACAGCTTGCGCAACGAAATGCCGCCTCCAAAGCCATTGGCGCCTTGATAGGTCAAGGTAAAAAGGAAGAGGCTGAAACTAAAAAAGCAGAGGTCGCAACATTTAAAGAGTCTATTGATAAACTTTCTGCGCAGCTTGCAGATACTGAAACTACACTCAACGCTATTTTGGTGAAATTGCCCAATCTTCCCAATGAGATCGTACCATTCGGTGTAGGGGCAGATGACAATACTGTTGTGAAGCAAACCAATACAATGCCATCACTATATGAAGGTGCTAAGCCTCATTGGGACTTGATCACGGAGTATGATTTGGTGGATTTTCAAACGGGTGTAAAAATTACGGGTAGCGGTTTTCCTCTTTATAAAGGACGTGGAGCAAAGTTGCAAAGGGCTTTGATTCAGTACTTTTTGGATTATAATACTGCAGCCGGATACATGGAATATTTGCCCCCTTTTATGGTAAATGAAGCTTCTGCTTATGGCACCGGACAACTCCCTGATAAGGAGGGCCAAATGTATTATATGCCTGCTGATAATTTTTATCTGATTCCTACCGCAGAAGTGCCTGTAACCAATATTTATAGGGATGAAATCATTCCTCAGTCCAATCTTCCTGTGAAAATGACTGCCTATACTCCTTGTTTCAGAAGAGAAGCTGGAAGTTTTGGGAAGGACGTACGCGGATTGAACAGGGTGCACCAATTTGACAAGGTGGAGATTGTATATATGACGGAAGCTGAAAAAAGCTATGCTGCGCTTGATGAAATGGTTGCGCATGTTGAGAAATTGATACAATCGCTCGGACTGCCATATCGTATTCTTCACTTGTGTGGTGGTGATATGAGTTTTGCGTCAGCACTTACGTATGATTTTGAAGTATACAGTGCCGCACAAGAAAGATGGCTGGAAGTGAGCTCTGTGTCTAACTTTGAGGCATTCCAGACAAACCGTATGAAGATTCGTACGAAGGATGAAAACGGAAAAACACAACTCCTGCATTCTTTGAACGGGAGCTCATTGGCATTGCCAAGGATATTAGCCAGCTTATT
>CANFHO010000098.1 GCA_947447005.1 Chitinophagaceae bacterium | reverse complement strand
TCTTCTAAGTCGTTGGTTTGACCTATGTAATATTTGTCATAAGCAGTAGAGAAGAGAATGTATGTGAAGAACATAAAAAATAAAGACCCATCTTGAGATGAGTCTTTTGTGCCCAGAACAGGAATCGAACCTGCACTCCCTTTCGAGAACCAGATTTTGAGTCTAGCGCGTCTACCAGTTCCGCCATCTGGGCTTGGGATTGCAAATGTAGGGCAACAATTTCTTTTTAACAAAAGCTTTCCAGGAATTTTGTAACTTTGTAAAACGTTTTCATATGGGGTTGACCGGTATCGACAGCGTAGGTCTTTGTAAATAAGCATGCAGTGCGTTGCGTATGTTGCACTTTAATCTGAATACGAAACCAATAAATGGCGAGAATACTTACGCCATGGCTGCCTAATCAGTGATTAGCGCACCCATTATAGCCGACTGACGGGCCTTCCTTTGCCAAGTCACTCCGCTGAATCAAAAAAAACAAGGATGCTTCAACTGTAGGCTGTGCCAGTTGACTAAGACCATTCAGCTAAGAAGAATGTTGGTTTGTTTGGTTCCTGCATTTTTCCGACAATCAATTCCAAAATAAGCATGTAGAAGGTTTATGGCGAATATGTTTGGACGTGGGTTCGAATCCCACCAGCTCCACAAAAATGCCGATCATTTGATCGGCATTTTTATTTAAAGGAACTCCTTGAATCTTTCAAAGCACTGTTTGGTTAGTTTTTCCCTATCGTCTGGATGGGAGATATTTATCAATGCTTTTGCTCTCTGACGTAAATTCTTCCCATATAAAAAAGCTATTCCATATTCAGTAACAATATAATGAATGTGCCCTCTGGTTGTGACAACACCCGCCCCTGCTTGAAGATAGGGCACAATTCGTGGTTTCCCTTTATTGGTTCTGCTGGTAATGGCAATAATAGGTTTTCCTCCTTCACTCAAAGCTGCACCTCTCATAAAATCCATTTGGCCACCTATACCACTGTATTGATAAGTTCCTATACTATCTGCACATATTTGTCCAGTGATATCCACTTCAACAGCACTGTTGATGGCAATTACTTTAGGATTGCGTCTGATAACATGAGGATCATTCACGTAATCTATATCTAAAAAATTAAATGCAGGATTATCGTTCACATAATTGTATAAGTCCTTTGTTCCAAGTGCGAATGAAGTAACCAACTTGTTAGGGTGTATGCGTTTTTTTCTGTTATTGATGATATCTTTTTCAAAAAGGGGTATCACGCCGTCGCTACACATTTCTGTATGCATACCCAAGTCTTTGTGATTGAATAAAGATTTTAAAACAGCATCAGGGATGGTGCCGATACCCACTTGAAGTGTGCTGCCATCATCAATCATCTGGGCTACATGCTCTCCAATTTTTAGTTCTGTTTCTGTAACTTTTGCACCATAATCTACGGTTGGCAATGCTTCATCATGAAAAACCATTGCAGTAAAACGATCTGTATGGATCATTCCATCGCCATGTGTTCTAGGTACCTGGGGATTTACTTGTGCTATAAGATACTTTGCACAATTCACAGCGGTTCTCGCTACATCAACAGACGTTCCAAGGGTACAATAACCATGAATATCTGGTGGAGAAACCTGAACGATAGCTATATCAACAGGCAAAACGGATCTCATCATATCTGGAATATCACTCAAAAAAGCAGGTATGAAATCGGCACGGCCCTCTTTTACAGCATTTCTAATAGGATCTGATACAAAGAGTGAATTGATGTGAAATGATTTCTCAAAGCCAGGTTCAGCCAATTCAATTTTACCTTGCAAAGTGATGGAAATAATTTCAATGTCTTTCAATTGATCTTTCATCTTAGCCAATTCTCTTAATAAGAAAAGTGGGGTGCATGCACTTCCATGAACAAAAATTCTATTTCCGTTTTGAATTAGAGAAAGTGCATTTTCTGGGGTAGTGTAGCTGTAAGGATGAATCATTAGAACAAATGAATTTTTGCGAAATAATGCATTTGATCAATTTCAAAACATGATTTATATCAATTATTCAAATGATAAACAATTCAACTAAAGATGTAATGGCATAAAAAAAGAGGCACTGGCCTCTTAATGTATATTTTGATAAATGAAAAGAATTACTTGTATCCAACCATATTTCTATTTACCTGACATCCACCGCCTGCACTACCTCTGTATGTGGTACATGAACCCAAAAATGCGATGCTGGCAAGTATCAACAAGGTAAAAACAGCTTTTTTCATTGAAAATGTTTTAGTTATACAAATATAAAACTCAAAAACGCCTTATTTATTATATAAGAGCAAGTATTTTTCTTAAATATTGACTAAAATTTATCAAGTCGGGACTAAATTCTCTTAGTTTATACCTGAATTCATGCCAAAACACTTCTTTTTCGTCTTATCTTGTGCATTCATTTATATTTATGAACGTTCAATTGAATAGGCCTGTTGTTTTTTTAGATTTGGAGACAACCGGATTGAGTCTGACCCAAGATAGAATTGTAGAAATTGCAATGTTGAAAGTGATGCCTGATGGTACCTCACAAAAGAAAAGAAAACTGATAAATCCTGAAAAAAAGATTCCTGCTGAAGTTTCAGCCATTCATGGAATTACTGATGAAATGGTGAAAGATGCACCTTTATTCAAAGTTGCCGCCAATGAAATCAGGCAATTTATGGATAATGCTGATTTAGCTGGATATAACTCCAATAAATTTGATTGGCCATTGTTGATGGAGGAATTCCTGAGAGCCGGATTGGATTTTGATATGACTGGCAGGAAATTATTAGATGTTCAGAAAATCTATCACATGATGGAACCAAGAACATTGTCTGCTGCATATAAATTTTATTGTGATAAAGAGCTTGAAAATGCACATAGTGCAGAGGCTGATGTCAATGCAACCTGGGAAGTTTTTAAGTCGCAATTGCAGAAATATGAGAAACTAGGAAATACGATTGAATCTGTAATGCAATTTATTGGAGAAGAAGAAATAGTTGACTTTGCACGTAGAATTGTTATGGAAAATGGCAAAGAGACTTTTAATTTTGGTAAGCATAAAGGAAAAACTGTAGAGTATATTCTAATGAATGAACCTTCTTATTATGATTGGATGATGAAAAGCGATTTTGCTATGCATACCAAACAAAAACTCACTGAAATATTCAGCAGAACGATGCTGAAGAATCTAAAATAAAACCTACACCTTCACCAAGAATACTGCTTTGGAAAAACTGGTTATCATACCTACTTATAAAGAAAGTGAAAATGTTGAAAATATCATTCGAGCCATTTTAGGTTTGAATACTGGATTTCATATCCTTATCATTGATGACAATTCGCCAGATGGTACGGCTGATATTGTAAGGAATCTTCAAAAAGAATTTAATTCATCTCTGTTTCTTGAGGAACGTTCTGGCAAATTGGGATTGGGAACTGCATATATTCTTGGATTCAAATGGGGATTGAAGAATAACTATCAGTATATTTTTGAAATGGATGCTGATTTTTCTCATAACCCCAAAGATCTTGATCGCTTATATGATGCTTGCAAACATGGAGGAGCAGACTTATCCGTTGGTTCAAGATATGTAAAGGGGGGAAGAATTGAAAATTGGCCTTTTTCGAGAAAATTTATTTCAAAGGGTGGTGCCTTATATACAAAAATCATTACATGGATGCCTGTTAATGATCCAACAGCAGGATTTATCTGCTACAGTAGAAAAGTATTAGAATCTATGAATCTGAATGCCATCCGATTTGTTGGTTACGCCTTTCAAATTGAAATGAAATTTGTTGCCTGGAAATTAGGTTTTAGAATTGCTGAAGTTCCAATTACGTTTCAGGATCGTCAGTTTGGTAGTTCCAAAATGTCTAAAGGGATCATTCAGGAAGGTATTGTGGGAGTTCTGAATATGCAAATGACGAGTTTATTTGGCTCCTTGCATAAGAAAAATTAATATTTCTCTTTTACATCATCATTATTATGAAAAAAGCATTTCTTCAATTGCATGCTGCTATTTTTTTGGCAGGATTTACAGGCATTCTGGGGAAATTAATCCAGATCAATGAGTTTATGTTGGTATGGTACAGAATGTTGTTTACATCTGTTATTTTAATGTTGATTGCATTATTCTCTAAAAGGTTTATCCTGTTAGATATCAGGAAAACACTGTCTTTATTAGGGATTGGAGCCATCGTTAGTCTGCACTGGGTATTTTTTTATGGCAGTCTTAAGTATGCTAATATATCAGTATCGCTGGTATGTTTTTCTGCAGTAGGTTTCTTTTCTTCCATTTTAGAACCGATTATTTTCAAAAAAAGATTTCTTCTCATTGAGCTGGTTTTAGGATTGGTCGTGATGTTTGGCATTTATCTGATTTTTCATTTCGATCAACACTATCGTTTTGGTATTTTCTTGGGAGTCATTTCTTCCTTTTTAGCTGCCTTATTTCCAATATTGAACAAGAAATTTATAGACCAATTGGATCCCAATACAATAAGTTTGTACGAAATGAGTGGAGGTTTTTTTATGCTCACAATACTGATGCCATTTTATTTTCTTCTGCCTTCTAATGCATCTTTCATTCCCAATACAAACGACCTCTTTTGGCTTATTATTCTCAGTTTGTTTTGTACAGTGCTGGCTTTTAACCTGAGTGTAAGGTCACTTCAAAAGGTTAGTCCCTTTACAGTGAATTTAAGTTTCAATCTTGAGCCAGTATATGGTATTCTTCTTGCTTTCCTCATTTTTCATGAAAATGAAAGATTGGGTTGGCCTTTTTACATAGGTATGCTGATTATCGCGTCTACAGTTGTTTTTCAAAGCATCAGGGTATGGCTCACCGAAAGATCCATTCGAACAATTGTTAAATCATAATAACTGTTGGGATTCTTATTGCATTTTTGTAATTTCATGATTATACTTTGATTATCATGAAATATTCATTACGTCTCATAACCGGATTGTTATTTGTATTATTTTTTTCGACTGAACTATTGGCTCAAAAGAAGCAGTTGGATCATAGTGTATATGATAGTTGGCAGTCGATTGGAGAAAAGAAGATCAGCGCCAATGGGGTCTGGGTTGCTTATTCCATTGATGTACAAGAAGGTGATGGTATTTTTGTTATACAACGATCAGATGATTCTTATAAAATGGAAATACCTAGAGGCTATGCTGCTTCTTTTTCAGATGATGATAAATTTTTGATTCTTAAAATAAAGCCTTTATATCAGGATACAAGGCAAGCCAGAATCAAAAAGAAAAAAGCAGAAGATTTTCCAAAAGATAGTTTAGCTATTGTGAATTTAGAAAGTCGAAATATTGAGAAAATCCCTAAAGTTTCCTCATACAAAATACCTGAGAAAGCTCCAGGATGGATTGCTTATCAATTATCAAATAATTCTTATGATTCTATTATAAAAAAGTCAAAAGATTCTGTTCAAAAAAAGGTGGATACTTCTAAGGTGATCATTCCTCAAATTATTGAACAATCACCTGATAAAAAACAAAAGAGAAAATTATCTGGCAATACCGAAAATGATACTTCATCTATAGAAGATGCGGATGCTGATGATAATGGAAAAGGACCGATTCAAGAAGGATTTGATTTGATTGTAAGAAACTTGAATAATGGTAAACAATTCAAGCAATTTTTGGTAAACAAATACCAATGGAGTGAAAATGGGAAGATGTTGTTGATGGAGTCTTCCGTGAGCAAATCAAATAAATCTATTAAACCTGCTGTTTTCATTTGGCGTTCCATTGAAAACAGATATGACACTTTGCTTGTTGGTGGAAATGATTTTAAAAATTTTGTGATTGATAAAGATGGATACCAAATTGCATTTGTTGCTGAAAGGGATAGCAGTTTCAAATCGCTTCAGAAATTCTATAAATTATGGTATTGGCGCAATGGGGATAAGGAAGCCAAAGTATTGGCTGACCGTTATTCCGAAGGCATGAAGTTAAATTGGACGATTAGTGAAAATGCTGTTCCTGAATTCAGCAAAGGTGGAAAAAGGTTGTTTATTGGAACAACACCGGTGAAGTCCATCAGAGATACATCTTTAATCGAAATGGACCTTGCGAAATTGGATGTTTGGCATTACAATGATGATTATTTACAACCCTATCAATTGAGAACTGCCGAGATGGAAAATAGAAGATCTTATCTGGCAATGATTGACCTTGATGATCATAAATTAACTCAATTGGCAGATCCACAAGTTCCACAGGTTATTACATCAAATGATGGCGATGGGTCAACCTTTATTGGTGTTTCTGACAAGGGCAAAAGAATCTCAATGCAATGGGTTGGTGGTACATTGAAAGATGTGTTTCATATTCTTCCCAAAACAGGTGAGCGTAAATTGATTCAAAAAGACCTGGATGGCATGCCAATGGCATCCCCCCATGGGAAGTATATCATCTGGTATGATCAAGCTCTGAAAAATTATTATTCTTATGTTGATGGTAAAGTGGTGAATATCAGCAAGTCCATCAATCAAAAGCTTTATAATGAAGAATATGATATGCCTTCAACACCAGATCCTTATGGCATCATGCGTTGGGCTGAAAATGATGCATCTCTGATGATATATGATAGATATGATATTTGGCAGTTGGATCCTTCAGGCATGAAGCCAGCTATAAATATTACAGCAGGTGTAGGTAGAAAACAAAAAACTTCCTATAAATTTATTATTACTGATCCAGAGGAAAAGGTTTTAAAAAATGGACAACAAATTCTATTACGTTCATTCAATGAGCTCAATAAACATGCTGGAATCAGTACAATGAAAATAGGTGATCCGACTTCTTTGAAATCTATTCAATCTGGTTCATATTCCATAGGACAAATTTTAAAAGCAAAATCTTCAGAAGCATACGTTTATACAAAAGAGACCTATGTACAATCTCCAGATTTGCATTTTAGCACTGATCTTTCCAATGAAAAGAAGATGAGCTCTATCAATGCCCAACAATCACTATATAATTGGGGAACTGCAGAGTTGTTCAATTGGAAGGCATACAATGGTAAAGCAGCAACTGGTATTGTATATAAGCCAGAAAATTTTGATCCTAAAAAGAAATATCCGATGATTGCATATTTTTATGAAACATTGTCGGATGGATTATTTAATTACATGGCACCATCGCCAACGCCGAGTAGGCTAAATATTCCATTTTTTGTTAGCAGAGGATATATTGTACTGGCACCAGATATTCATTATACTACTGGCTATCCGGGAAAAGCTGCTGTTGATTATGTTGTGAGTGGAGCAAGGGCATTGGTTAAAAAAGGCTGGGTTGATAGCACTAAAATGGGTATTCAAGGTCAGAGCTGGGGAGGGTATCAAGTTGCTCATATTATTACCCGTACAAACCTGTTTAGTGCCGCATGGGCAGGTGCTCCGGTTGCAAACATGACAAGTGCTTATGGTGGTATACGATGGGAGAGTGGTATGAACCGTCAGTTTCAATATGAAAAAACACAAAGTAGAATTGGTGCTACCCTGTGGGAGAAGCCCAACTTATATATTGAAAATTCTCCTCTTTTTCATTTAAAGAATGTAAAAACTCCATTGGTAATTATGTCCAATGATGCAGATGGAGCAGTACCTTGGTATCAAGGGATTGAAATGTTTACTGCCATGCGAAGACTGGATAAAAAAGTATGGTTATTGAACTACAATGGGGAAGCTCATAATCTTGTAGAAAGAAGAAACCGAAAAGATATTCAAATACGAGAGCAACAATTCTTCGATTGGTTGCTGAAAGGCGAAAAGCCAACGGTCTGGATTACTGATGGAATTCCTGCAACTGAAAAAGGTAAGACCTGGGGATTTGATACAAAATTGGATTGATTACTACAACGTGATCAGTCCAATTTTATATAAACCTGTCATCGGTTTATTATCCCAGAAAAGTTCGAAATCTTCCATACCTGCTTGCTCATAACTCAATTTGAGATCTTGCATCGTCGTCAGTTTACCTGACGTGATGGACAAAGATTCTAATTTTTCCAGAAGCCATATGGCTTGATCTTTCTGTATTTGTATTTCCAATGATTTTCCAAGGTTGATAAAATGAAGAGATGCCATTTCACGATGCAACCCTTTTTTGGATTTTGTGAAAAAAGAATGCTTTAAAAGTTTTCCTATCCATATCACTTTTGCATTTGGTCTGAATACAGGTGCTTCTTCCTCCAATAATACATTCTCTATATAACTGGGTTCAACTTCTGTTTTTGGCACTTTAAAATCAAACCATTTTTGTAAGGGATCCTCCAGGCAGTTGTGTTGCATAAAATTAAATAGCGACTTTTTCAAACCGAAACTATAAAGTTCATGATCTGCCCCTGTAGGATCAATGTGCGCAATGTCGTTATTGGCAAAGGTGATCTCAGTATCTTCTTTTTTTCTGACATTGAATTGCTCAGGATGATGACCTACAGGACTATGTGCCGTCATCGTAAATTGATGCCAAAAAGCTGAATGAAGTACTCCTGATTTGAAAAGTTGTCTCACCATTTCCAATGAGTCGATGGTTTCTTGAGGCGACTGGGTAGGGAAGCCGTACATCAAATAAGCATGAACCATGATCCCGGCTTCTGTAAAATATTTGTTCACCCTGGCTACTTGCTCGACAGTAATCCCTTTATTGATTAACGCTAACAACCTATTGGATGCCACTTCTAAACCACCGCTAACTGCTATGCAACCGGATGCCCTTAGTAAAATACATAAGTCTCTTGTAAAGCTCTTTTCAAATCTGATATTGGTCCACCAACTCACGACCAATCTTCTTTTAAGAATTTCAAGGGCTAATGCCCTCATCAAAGAAGGGGGAGCAGCTTCATCTACAAAATGAAAACCTGTTTGTCCATTTTTTAGAATCAGTTCCTCCATTCTGTCACACAATAAAGATGCTGCAATGGGCTCATATACTTTTATATAATCCAAGCTGATATCACAGAAAGTACATTTTCCCCAATAGCATCCATGAGCCATGGTCAATTTATTCCATCTTCCATCACTCCATAATCTGTGCATTGGATTCGCAATTTCCATTGCTGATATATATCTATCTAAGGGAAGGTCTTCATAATCTGGTGTACCTACTTCCGACTGTTTATAATCATTGCAATGTGTATCGTTGTAGAATGTTACTTTTCCATTTTCAAGGAGGAAAGTTCTTTTGAGATTGCTTTTATCAGCAAGCTTTTGGGTATATAAAGTCAATCTTTCCAGAGGTAATTCACCGTCATCGAGTGTGATAAAATCAAAAAATTCGAATACCTTTTCATCTGACAAAGAACGAAGTTCAGTATTGGCAAATCCTCCTCCCATAGCGATCTTGGTCTCTGGACTATTTTTTTTAATCCATTGTGCGCATTTGAAGGCAGTATATAAATTTCCTGGAAAGGGTACTGAAATGGCAACCAATCTGGGTTTAAATGTAGATAAATATCCTTGAAGCAATCTAAGATAAATATGATCGATATAAGTATTTGGTTGATTCAGATTCTCATACAGCTCGTTGAAGCTATTTGCACTACGCCCAAGCTTTTCTGCGTATCTGCTGAATCCAAAATGTTCATCAACTGTTTCTTTTATCAGATCAGAAAGATCTTCAAGGTACATGGTACAGAGAAATTTAGCTTTATCATTGATACCCATCGTACCGAAAGCCCATTCCATTAAATCAGTTTGTTCAAATCTTGAAGCTTCAGGTAAAAAATTCCTGCTACTGATATGGTATGATATAACCTGATCTTTTCCTTGTAAAAAGCGAATGACATGATCAATCGTATCAATATAACTATCTTGCAAAGCGATCATTCTTTGCGCATTTTCAGATAGCGCTGTATTTTTATTTCCAATGGCTTCGAATAAATGAGTAAGTCCGTTTTTAGAAAAAATTTCTAAAATGGTTTCAATTCCCAAATCTGATTGCGCAGTGGATATATTTTTTGTATTAAAAAAACCTTTCAGATAGGCGGTAGCTGGATAGGGGGTATTGAGTTGGGTAAACGGGGGAGTGATCAGGAATATTTCAGTACTCATTCTCTTTAGAAGGTACGATTGGTGTCAAATGATTCCAAAGCTTTCACAAATTCACCCAAGAAGCTCGAACCCATGGAGCCATCAATAATACGATGATCGTAGGACATGGAAATGAACATCATATGGCGTATGGCAATACTATCTCCTTTTTCTGATTCTATTACAACCGGCTTTTTTTTGATTGCACCAACAGCCAAAATAGCTACTTGAGGTTGATTGATGATAGGTGTACCCATCAAACTTCCAAATGTACCAACATTGGTAAATGTGAATGTGCCATCTTGCGTATCTGCTGGTTGAAGTTTTCCTCCGCGGGCATTATGTGCAAGTTTGTTTACTTGCTTTGTAAGTCCGATCAAATTAAGTTGGTCTGCTCCCTTTATAACAGGTACAATCAGGTTGCCATTGGGGAGTGCTGCAGCCATTCCAATATTTAGATCTTTTTTTACAATGATTTTATCTCCAACAACACTCGAATTCAGCCAGGGATATTTCTTGAGAGACTTAACAATAGCTTCAATGAAAAGGGGAGTAAAGGTGATTTTTTCACCCTCTCTTTTTTCAAATTCTTTTTTATTTTTTTCCCTCCACAGAACCAGATTGGTAACATCTGCTTCTGAAAATGAGGTAACATGTGCACTTGTTGCTTTACTTCTGATCATGTGGTCAGAAATAAGTCGGCGCATTCTATCCATTTCAATTACTTCAACATTGCCAGTTATAGGAACTTCAATGGGTTCTTGTACTTGAACTTGAGGCGTATAGGAAGTATTAATTGCTTGATGTTGATGTGATACTGAAGCTATTGAAGGTTTGATATGTCTATTTTGAACATAGTCAAGTATATCTTTCTTCGTTATGCGACCATCATTTCCGGTTCCTGGGATATGTTCCAATTCACTCAAGGATATCCCTTCTTTTGATGCAATGTTAATTACCAAGGGAGAAAAGAAACGCGAACCATCAGTTCTAGCTTCTATGACTGTAGAGGAAGGAGTATACGGTACTGGAATTTCTATTTCGTGAGATGAGGGTTTTTGTAATCCATTTCCGTTTGATATGGCTGGATTTGGTTTTGGAAGTATGGGGGATACTTTTTGTTCAGATTCGTATGATTCAGTTCTAATACGAGCAATGACAGCGCCAATAGAAATAACATCATTTTCTTTGCATAAAATCTCTTCCAAAATACCCTCTGCTGTAGAAGGCACTTCACTATCAACCTTGTCTGTAGCAATATCCAATAGCGTTTCATCAAGCTTTACATGGTCGCCTGGCTTTTT
>CANFHO010000097.1 GCA_947447005.1 Chitinophagaceae bacterium | reverse complement strand
TGAACCTGTTACAACCCCTGCGTATCCTAAATAATCTACCCACTTCATGTTTTTCATCAGATTATTTTTCCATTTGTTCAATAACCGCATTGGTTACACCGGTAAAAGAGAATCCACCATCATGGAAGAGATTCTGCATGGTAACCATTTTGGTAAGATCAGAGAATAAGGTCACACAATAGTTTGCACAATTTTCTGCAGAAGCATTGCCCAGCGGACTCATCTTCTCAGCATATGTAACAAAACCATCAAAACCTTTCACGCCGCTACCCGCAGTAGTTCGGGTGGGAGATTGAGAAATGGTATTCACCCTTACTTTTTTGCGCACACCGTAATGGTAGCCAAAGCTGCGTGCAACACTTTCCAACAATGCCTTGGCATCTGCCATTTCATTGTAATCAGGGAAAACACGTTGTGCCGCGATATATGTAAGTCCGATCACACTTGCACTTTCATTCAATGCATCGAGATCCCACGCGGTTCTCAATACCCTATGTAAAGACATAGCAGAAATATCCAATGTCTTTTGATTGAAACCATAATCGATTTCGGTGTATGTCTTTCCTTTTCTTACGTTCAGACTCATTCCAATAGAATGCAGAACGAAGTCGATACCACCACCAAAATGTTTCATGCTTTCCTCAAACAGATTTTTGAGGTCATCCATATTGGTTACATCTGCGCCAATTACCGGAGCATTGATGGCTTCCGCCAGTTTATTGATTTCTCCCATCCTAAGGGCAACAGGAGCATTGGTCAACACAATTTGTGCTCCTTGAGCATGACATGCAAGGGCAGTTTTCCAGGCAATGGACTTTTCATCCAACGCACCAAAGATGATCCCTTTCTTTCCTTTAAGCAGTTGATTGGACATGTTTTACAATTTGGGGGCAAATATAAGGAGAAAAGAGAAGGGTGAAAAGAGAAGGGTGAAAAGAGGTAAATCAAAAAAAACTGGCTGTTTCTCTTTTCGCTTTTCTCTTTTCTCTTTTCGTTCAATTCATCATTTCCCTCGCACTGGCGAGTACCGCTTCGCTGGGATTTTCACCGGCGAGCATGTTTGCAATGGCATGAACACGCTCGTCTTCATTCAGGATGCGAATATTCGTATTAATCATACCCAGTTGTTCCTGTTTGTATACGTAGAGATGATAATTTGCTCTGGCCGCAATCTGCGGCTGATGGGTAATGGATATAATTTGATGGGATGCAGCCAGATCCTCCATGAGTACCCCTACTTGACGTGCTGCCTCTCCACTGATTCCACTATCAATCTCATCAAAAATCAAGGTTGGCATCTCCATCGAATCAGCCACCAGCGACTTCAAAATGAGCATGAGCCTGCTCAACTCTCCCCCACTGGCCACTTTATGCAAGGCCTCAAACTGACCGCTTTTATTGGCATCAAACAAAAACCGCACTTCATCGAGCCCTGAGCTGGATAGTTGATTGGTGGGTTTCAAGGAAATTTTCAACACCGCATTGGGCATGCCCACCCTCGACAACAATTCTTTTGAATCTTTTTCTATGGAAGGAACCTGCTTCAATCTCTTTGCCTGCACCTCTTTTGCAATGGATGTACAAGACGCTTGCAATGCATGCAATTGTTTTTCGGCCGACTGCAAGGCATCCTGCATGGATTCAAAACTTTCTACATCTGTTCCCAATTGGTGTCGCACACCAACCAATTCATCCGCATGCGACAAGCCATGTTTCTTGACCAATCGTTGTGCTTTAGACAAACGTTCGTTCAATTCATCCATGCGTTTTTCATCTACCTGGATCTTATCAGATAAGGTATTGACATCGCTGCTGAGATCTTTCAACTCCACATAGGTGGATGATAATCGTTCTGCATAAGACGATAAATCTGCATGGTATGGAGATAATGACTGTAATTGTCCCAACAAGGATTTCAACTGCGCCAGAATAGGCTGTTCCCCTTCATCCAATGCATTGCTAACACGCGCCAATCCGCTCCGAATCTGCTCTGCGTGAGAAAGCATATTCAATTCTTCTTCAAGCTGTTTCCCCTCACCTTCCTGCCAATTCAATTCATCCAGCTCTGCCAATAAAAACATTTTATATTCACGCTCCTGCTCTGCCTTGGCAATACTTTCCTTGATACCAGATATTTTTTTGGCAACATGGATATATTCGTTGAATTCGGATTTATACCCCGCCATCATGTCGAGAGAGCCTGATCGTGCATCCAACAAATCTGTCTGAAAAGACTGGCTTCCCAATTCCAATGTATCAAATTGCTGATGCAAATCGACCAACAAGCCAGACACCTGGTTCAGCTGAGTCAAGGTAACTGGGGTATCGTTGATAAAAGATCTTGATTTACCATTGGCAGCCACTTCTCTTCTCAGGATTACTTCATCATCCAGGTCAATGTCTGCAGATTCAAAAATAGCAGCAAGCGCTTTGGTTTTTTTCACCTGAAAGCTTGCTTCCACCACCAGTTTTTTTTCTTTGTCACGCAACTGCGACATATCCGCCCGATCGCCCAAAGCCAATCCCAATGCACCCATGAGGATACTCTTACCTGCACCTGTTTCACCCGTGATGATGGACAAATGTTCGGAGAAGCCGATCTCCAATGTGGAGATGATTGCATAGTTCTGTATAAAAAGCCTGGATAGCATGCGCCAAAATTAACATGAAAGAACAAAGAAAGAACAGGTGTTCAAAAAGAAAATACCCGAATCGAGCGGGAATAAAACATTCCCGATTTGTTATTACCTTGCCAACTCAAGAAAAACGTATGTCAGCTACACTTCTTTTCGCATTTGTACTCGGTTATTTCCTCATCCTCCTGGGTGTGGCCTATTATACATCTCGCAATGCCACCAATGAATCCTTTTTCATTGGCAACAGAAATTCCAACTGGATGTTGGTAGCCTTCGGAATGATTGGAACATCCTTGTCTGGCGTTACTTTTGTTTCCGTTCCCGGTACCGTGGGTGATGTAACAGCTACAGGCTACAAGGCCTTCGGCTATTTTCAGGTGATTATCGGATACATTTTTGGCTATATGGCCATTGCATTTGTGTTGATACCTCTCTATTATAAACTGAATTTAACATCCATATATCACTATCTGGATCAGCGCTTCGGCAAAGCCAGCTATAAAACTGGTGCATTGTTTTTCATCATTTCCAGAACATTTGGTGCTACAGCTCGCTTGTATCTTGTGATCAATGTACTGCAGGTATTCATCCTGAAAGACATGCAGGTGCCATTTATCGTTACCACAGCAGTGATTCTGTTGATGATTCTGCTGTATACATTTGAAGGTGGTGTGAAGACGATTGTGTACACAGATACCCTGCAAACCAGCTTCATGCTATTGGGCTTGATTGTATGCCTGGTGTACATTCTGGGGAATATGCATATTTCATTTGGTGATGCTATCTCGATGATCCATGACAAGGGTTATAGCCAGATCATCAATACGGATTATAAAAGCAAAGGTTTCATACTTAAGAACCTCATTGGGGGTGCTGTTATTGCCATAGCCATGACAGGACTCGATCAGGAGATGATGCAAAAAAACATCAGTGTGCGCACCGTGAAAGATTCACAAAAAAATATTTTCAGCTTCACTATTATCATGGTGTTGGTAAACATCCTGTTTCTTACACTGGGTGGCTTGTTGTATTTATTCATGCTCAACAAGGGTGCCTTGTATGAAGGCAAACAATTGTTGATGAACAGTACCAATATCATCGGCGACGATTTGTTCCCTACCGTAGCCCTGCATTACCTTCCATCAGCCATCGGAATCATTTTCATTATTGCATTGATATCAGCCTTATTTCCCAGTGCCGACGGGGCTTTGACAGCATTGACATCTTCTTTCTGTATTGATATTTTAGGCATCAAGAGAAATCCATCCTTGGATGAAGCTCAACAGAAAAAAATCAGATTGACCGTCCACCTGAGCTTTGCCATTGTATTCCTGCTCTGTATCATGGTCTTCAAATGGATCAATGATAAGTCGATCATCAACATTGTTCTTGACCTCGCAGGCTACACCTATGGTCCCTTGCTCGGATTGTTTGGATTTGGGATTCTCACGAAACGAACTCTCAGAAAAGGCTATGGTGTAACACTGGTTTGTCTGCTTGCACCTGCGATTTGTTATGTTTTAGGGAAAAATGCAGCCACCTGGTTCAATGGGTACCAGATCGGGTATGAAATGCTTCTGATCAACGGAATGCTCACATTTGCAGGACTTTGGATGATTTCTGGTAAGCAGCGCAACTGATATTTTTTGCTTTTTCACAACATAGCATAGTTGCATAAGAGGCAGATTGGGCGTAATTTTGCATAATCATGGAGCCAATCTCAAGTATATTGAATGATTATGCCCTTCAGCATACCAGTGCAGATGATCCCTTATTGGAAAAAGTGCGTCTATATACAGAGCAAAACCATGCGGAGCCCCACATGCTGAGTGGAACCTTACAAGGACATTTTTTAAGTATGATCAGCAGAATGATCAGACCCAAAAAAGTATTAGAAATTGGAACCTTTACCGGATACAGCGCCCTATGCCTTGCCAAAGGATTGAATTATGATGGTATGCTTCATACCATTGAAAAACGTAAGGAAGATGCAACGCTCGCAAGGTCTTTTTTTGACAAAAGTGATTTTGCAAACAGAATAACCATTCATGTTGGAAATGCGATGGATATTCTGGAGAACCTGAAAGAGGATTGGGACCTGATTTTTATGGATGCAGACAAAACAGGATATCAGGGATATTATGATTTACTGATTCCTCGGGTCAAGCCAGGCACCTGGTTTCTGATCGACAATGTATTCTTTCATGGGGAAGTATTGAAAGAAGAAATCAAAGGAAAAAACGCGAAGGCCATACATGCCTTCAATGAACATATAGCAAAGGATGAGCGAGTAGAGAAAGTGATGTTGACAATTCGAGACGGACTCACCCTGATGTATAAAAAATAATACAATGAGAAGAGTAGAATATATATTCAGAACAGTATTGATTGGTTTTGTTTGTTTGATAGCAACAAGCAATATACGTGCACAAGATCTTCCCAATGCAGCCATTGTGGATTACATAGAAACCTATGCTCCGCTTGCCATGAAAGAAATGAACAGAAGCGGCGTGCCGGCTTCCATTACCATCGCACAAGGGATATTGGAAACGGATGCGGGAAGAAGTGATTTGGTGTTGAGATCGAATAATCACTTTGGCATTAAATGCAAAACGAGTTGGACGGGCGACAAAGTGTATCACGATGATGATGCAGCTGGTGAATGTTTTAGAAAATATGGATCAGCATCTGATTCTTATATGGATCATTCAGATTATTTGAAATCACAACCCAGGTATTCTTTTTTGTTTTCGTATGAAAAAGATGATTATAAATCATGGGCATGGGGCTTAAAGAAAGCAGGATATGCCACCAATCCCATCTATGCACAAACGCTGATCAAATACATTGAAAATTACAAGCTGAATGAATTGAATCATTTTGCAGAAGCAGATGATGAAACAGCCATTGCCGATTATATCGCTGCATTGAAAAACAATCTGCCCATTGGAACCTCTGTGGTAAAAAACAACAGAAAGCCTGTGGTGACGGACGTTTCAGACGAGCATGAGGAAAGCGAAAAATCAACGGTTAAAAAATCTTCCGAAAAATATCCATCCGGTGTATTCAAGATTGAAGGAAGAAAAGCAATCTATGCGAAAGAAGGCACTTCACTTCTTGCATTGGCAAAGAAAAACAAAATCAGTTTTTCAGGCATTCTTACATGGAATGAATTACCGCGAAATACAGTTGTATTAGAGAATGACCAACTCATTTATCTTCAACATAAAAAGAAGCATGCCAAATCAAACAAACATCTGGCTGTGCATGTGGTGAAGAAAGGTGAATCATTGTATACCATTGCAAAAAAATACAATGTGTCTGTTGACTCCATCATGGAAACCAACAACATGAAACACGAACGTTTGCAACCAGGTCAATCACTCAAGATCCAGAAATAAGCATATGAGAATAGAGATCCTCGATAAACAGTTTGTACCTTACCTGAACGAAGAAACCATTCATGCATCCATAAGCAAAATTGCTTCTCAGCTTAACTCAGATTATGCAGGCAAGAATCCCTTGTTCATTGCCATTCTGAATGGATCGTTCATGTTTGCATCCGATCTTTTCAAAGAGATCACGATCCCTGCAGAAATCAGTTTCATCAAACTTGCATCGTATAAGGGAACAAAATCAACAGGCTCTGTTGTAACAGCCATCGGACTCGAAGCAGAGTTGTATGATCGTGATGTAATCATCGTAGAAGATATCATTGATACAGGAAAAACATTTCATGAATTTCTTCCACAGATCAGGCACCAACAACCCAAATCATTGAAGATATGTTCTTTGCTGCACAAGAAGGACGCGACAGTATACCCTATTGATATCGACTACCTTGGTTTTGTGATTCCAAACTTGTTTGTGGTTGGCTATGGTCTCGACTACAATGGCTTCGGTCGCAACCTGAAGGAGATTTATCAGCTATCGGAGTAGTGCTTTTTTATTTGCAATTTCACTTTCTAGGAAAATATAAGTGGAGGAGTGGAAAAGTGGAAGGGTGGAGAATTTTCAACTTTTCAACTTTCCACCCTTCCACTTGTATTTCTACCCAAACATCTCCTTGATCTTATTGAAAAAGCTCTTTTCAGATCGATCTGGATTGGGCTGGAAGTTTGCTGATTCACGCAGCTTTTCAATGGCTTCTTTTTCTTCTTTAGAGACTTCCTGCGGCGTCCATACATTGACATGAATCAACTGATCTCCTTTCTCGTATGAATTGACAGAAGGGAATCCTTTGCCTTTTAGTCTGAAGATTTTACCGCCTTGCGTTCCGGCAGGAATCTTGATCTTAGCGCGCCCATCAATCGTTGGCACTTCAAGATTCGCACCAAACACTGCATCCGGGAAACTGATGAACATATCGTAAATGACATTGTTATTATCGCGCTGCAATTCCGGATGTTGCTCTTCTTCAATCAATACAATTAAATCTCCTGCTGCACCACCCCGTTCTCCTGCATTGCCCTTGCCACTGAGACTCAGCTGCATGCCTTCTTGTACACCGGCAGGAATATCAATGTTCATGGTCTCTTCCGTGTAGACACGTCCTTCACCCTTGCAGGCTGTACACTTGCTGGTGATGGTCGATCCTTCTCCATTACAGGTAGGACAGGTTCCAACGGTTTGCATTTGTCCAAGGAACGTATTGGTTACTTTCCGAACTTGTCCGCTGCCACCACAGGTTCCACAACTCTGCACCGAACTCTTATCTTTTGCACCGGAACCACTGCAGGTGGTACAACCAGTATATTTTTTTACTTTAACTGTTTTGCTGGCCCCCTTTGCAATCTCCTCGTAATTCATCTTGAGCTTGATGCGCAGGTTGCTTCCTCGTGTTCCTCTTGCCCTTCCGCCGCCGCCACCGCGTTGGCGACCGCCGCCACCAAAAAAACTGCCGAAAATATCATCCCCAAAAATATCTCCAAAGTTGCTGAAGATATCATCCATGTTCATCCCCTGACCACCGCCGCCAAAGCCACTGCGTCCGTTCACACCTGCATGGCCGTATCGATCATATTGGGCTCGCTTATCCTGATCACTCAGGATTTCATAGGCCTCTGCAGCCTCTTTAAATTTCTCTTCCGCCTCCTTATCCCCCGGATTTCTATCCGGATGAAATTGCATCGCTACCTTGCGGTAGGCCTTCTTGATTTCGTCTGCAGAAGATGATTTGCTGACGCCCAATATTTCGTAAAAATCCCTTTTTGCCATGTTGTTCTAGTTTGAAGAGCTGCCTTATTTACCAACCACCACTTTAGAGAAACGGATGATCTTGTCGTTCAATGTATATCCTTTTTCCACTTCATCCACCACTTTCCCTTTCATTTTTTCATCAGCCACCGGAATTTCAGTAATGGCCTCATGAAGATCCACATTGAATTCCTCTCCAATGCTTTTCATTTCTTTCAGTCCTTTTGAAGTGAGCGTATTCCTGAGCTTGTTGAACACCAGCATCACCCCTTCCCTGATTTGCTTGAGGTCTTCACTGTTTTGCAACTGCTTTTCAGCACGGTCGCAATCATCCATCACTTCCAAAAGCGACTGGATCACATCCCTTCCGGCGGTTTGCATGTATTCCAAACGTTCTTTTGAGCTTCTTCTTTTGAAATTGTCGAAATCTGCATACAACCGGATGAATTTATCTTTTTGTTCAGCCAATTCTGCTTTCAATACGCTCAATTCATCCTGGGTTTCTTCGCTTTGTGGCTTCGTTGCAGGAGTATTGATTGTTTCTTCGGTGTTCATCTCTTTTGTATTTTCCATTTCCTTTTCTTCCATGATGTTCGAATTTGCGTTTTCCTTATACAAATGCCTTGCCAAGGCCCTTTTTAGGTCAAAATGGCGTAAAAACCACTGTGAATCTGCAAATTTCATCCATTTATTTGGCTTCACCTCAGAATTTTTATAAAAAGCGCTTACCCTTTGTCAGTTGAACAGGATCGGTCAACATCATGTACCTTTGCCGCATGAAACGTGTCGTACTGAAACGCAAGATCAGCAACCGGGTGGTGTCTGGTCATCCCTGGATTTTTTCCAATGAAATTGACCTGGTAGATGAAGACATCGCCGCAGGCGATATCGCCGAAGTGCTTACCTATGATGGCAAATATGTGGGACAAGGGTATGTGAACCCTGTTTCCAGGATTCCGGTGAGGTTGCTGTCGCGCGATAAAAAAGATATCATCAATGGCGATTTTTTCAAGCGTAAGATTCGTGAGGCTTGGGAGTACAGGCAAAAAATTGGGTATACCGAAAACTGTAGATTGATCTTTGGCGAGGCTGATGGCTTGCCACAATTGATCATCGATAAGTTCAATGATTATTTTGTGATTCAGACCCTGGCCTTGGGGATTGATACCTGGAAGCCAGAAATTGTAGCTGCGCTGGAAGAGGTCTTCTCACCAAAAGGGATTTACGAGCGTAATGATGTTCCGATCAGGGAATTGGAAGGATTGGAGCAGAAAAAAGGATTTTTATCCAAGCCATTCGATACAAAGATCATGATTCAGGAGAACGGATTGAAGTTCATGGTAGATGTGGAAAAGGGACAAAAAACCGGGTACTTTTTGGATCAGCAAGACAACCGCAGGGCCATTCAGCATATTGTAAAAGGTGCTGATGTCTTGGGTGCTTTTTGTTATACAGGAACTTTTGAAATCCATGCGGCACATTATGGTGCCAAGCATGTATTGGGACTGGATATCTCCGAAGCGGCAGTGCAACAATCCAGGGAGAATGCAGCTTTGAACGGTCTTACCAATACCACGTTTCAGGCCATCAATGCCTTTGATGCATTGAAGCAATGGAGCAAGGAAGGAAAGAAATGGGATGTGGTGATGATTGACCCACCTTCGTTTACCAAAACCAGAGATAATATCCAAAAGGCCATCAGTGGATACAAGGAAATCAACTTGCGAAGCATGAAGTTGGTGAAGCCCGGAGGATTTTTGGTAACATCGTCTTGTACCAATCTCGTACAGCCTGATTTGTTTTATGAGATCATAGAGATGGCAGCCAAAGATGCACGTCGGACGCTGCGCCAGGTGGTGTTTCAGGCACAATCGCCTGACCATCCGATCATTCGCAGCCTGGAGAATACGAATTACTTGAAATTCCTGATAGTACAGGTGCTGTAAAATAAAAAGCCATGCTAAATAAAGCATGGCTTTTTAGATATATACGGTTGCTGCTTAGAGAGCTTCGATGGTAGCTTTGATGGCTTCGAAGTTTGGCAAGTCGCCAGCACTTTCAAGCACTTCAGCATATTGAATGGTTCCGTTGCCATCAACGAGGAAGGCAGCGCGGCGGGAAACACCTTTCATACCAAATACGAATTCATCGTAGAAGGCGCCATAGGCTTGAGAGATTTCCTTGTTGAAGTCAGACAACAATGGGAAATTATAGTTTTGTTCAGCTTTGAATTTTGCCAGGGTGAAAATAGAATCTACTGAGATGCCCACTACTTCTGTATTCAAGGAAGTGTACATGTTCATGTTGTCACGAATAGAGCAAAGTTCGGTTGTACAAACACCTGTGAAAGCTTGAGGGAAGAAAAGGATTAAGAGATTCTTTCCTTTATAACTTGCGAGACTTACCGCTTCTTTTTCGCTGTTGAAGAGTGTAAAATCCGGTGCTGCTTGTCCTTTGATAACTGCCATAGTAGTATATTTTAGATCTGTTTTTAAAAATCAGTGCAAAGATAACAAGGTTTCATCAAATTGGTTCAAAGCCAATTCTTTAGCAATTAGAAACGGGGACAATGCACTGGTGCGTATTCTTTGGGCTTGGAGAACAAGTACGTCATGGAAAGCTCAAAGCCGCCGCGGTTCAATGATGCAGGCGCTAAGGTTGAAATATTGATATCATAACTCACCCCAACTGAAATGCGATTGACATCCATCTTCATGACTGGAATGAGTGCATCATTGTAACGATAATATATGCCTGCATGCACTGTGTAAGGCGATTCCTCGTCGGGAACAGGCTTCTTTGTAAACATCACTCCGCCAATCAGCGACTTAAACGGTGCTTGCATGATATAATCTCCGTTGAACGTAAGGGACGTAAACATGTCGAGATTCAGTTTGAGTCCGCCGGAAAAAACCCATTTAGGTAGATGTGTTATATTTCTGTAAAAAGAATTGAGTGGCTTGTTCAGATGATGATATCCTACTCCTAAAAAGAGATCATGGTTTTCTTCCTCACCAATGCTGGTGTTGAAACTCATTCCCACCGACATGTCCGTGTATGCATATCCGGAAGAAAAAGATTCGCCATCCGGCAAAGCCCCATTGTAAAAAAATCCATCGTATTGGTTGTTGGTGGTAACCGATGCCCTGTTCAATCTGCGATTGACCATGCCTCCCATGAAGCCAAGCGACAAATAAGTATTTCGAACATCCGAAAGGGATTTATGAAAATTCACCAAGGGCAATACTTCCATGGTTTTCAATTGCACTGTACCCGCCTGATCATACATGACTTGTCCGCCCACCGTCAGAAAATCTTCTCCCTTGCCAACAGCAAATTTATATTCACCATTGATCGAACTTGTTTTATAAGGGAAACTGATGGAACTCCATTGACTCCTGTATACACCTTGAATACGAACATCTCCTTTGTAAAGTCCCGCCAATGCAGGATTGCGCAGCAAGGGCGCTTCATAGAACTGCGAGAAATGAAGATCCTGCGCCATAGCATCCGCCACCACAATCATACCCATGATCATGACGAATACATACTGCAGCTGTTTTTTATATTTCTTCATTCTGATTTCTACAAATTATACATACCCGATTCCCATCCATTGCCTTAAAGCAACGGCAACATTTTCAAGCCCCTTCGGGGCTATCTTATATCTTCTCCACATTTCCACTCTTCCTTTTTTCCACTCTTCCACCATTCCACTTTTCCACTTTTCCTGAACTCCTTGCCACTTTGCATGGCTTCGTCAGGCAGGTTTCAAGCCCCTTCGGGACTAAATTTCTTTTTTCTCCTTTCGCTTTTCTCTTTTCTCTTATCTCACCAGCGTCACATCCCCCTTCAACGTAATGATATTTCCGTTTTCACAGACCAGATCGATCATGTATACATAGACATCTGGAGTTACATACGACCCATCTT
>CANFHO010000096.1 GCA_947447005.1 Chitinophagaceae bacterium | reverse complement strand
TGCCAATGCTGTTGTCTTGTCTATTGTAATAGCATGCCTGCTGTATAGCAAGTACCATGGCATTCTAATCATTTTGGCTGCATTGTGTTCCAATATAAAATTGCTTGCAAAAGCATCTACATATCTTGTATTCTTTCTTTCGATTGTACTCTTTGTGCCACATATCATTTGGCAAATCAATCATGGATATCCGTCTATTGTCTACCAACTCTTCGAACGTGTATCACCTCCTTACAATATCAGTTTTACAACAGATTATATATTGGGTCAGCTCCTGGTGGCAGGCCCCTTTGCAGGTTGGCTCATCATTTGGGCCGCATTCAAGTCCAACGCCGATTCGACCATGAAGAAGGCCATGAAATGGTCGATGGTATTGGTATATGCATTGTTTTTTCTGAGCTCTTTTAAAAGCAGAACGGAAGCCAACTGGACCATCCCATTGATTGCACCATTGATTGTATTGTCGTATAATTACCTCTTAACGGATACAAAAAAATCCAACTGGTTGTATAAAATAACACCCGTTACAATGGTGGTTGTAATTCTGCTTCGAGTCTATATGTTTGTAGATATCACCCCCTGGAAGTTCATCCCCAAAGATGAATTTCATGGAAACAAAAAATGGGCTGAAGTCATCAAGCAAAAAGCCAACGGAACTGCAGTGGTATTCACAGATTCCTACCAGCGTGCTTCGAAATACTGGTTCTATTCAGGCGATTCATCCTTTTCACTAAATACATTCCGTTATCGAAGAAGCAATTATAATTTTTGGCCTTTGGAGTTGCATCTCCAAAACAGGAAAGTGATGATGGTGGGATCCATGGGGGCCGCACCCATGGCTGATTCTATCGTTACACTCAAACAAACATTTGCGTCTACATTCATTGATTCATTTCATAGTTTTTCAGGCATTGAATTGAAAAGCATGGCACCTCCCGTGCTTAAAGACGGAAAAATCATTGCCCCTGTTTCATATCAGGTTTCAGACATTATTATGAATGATCAAATCGCATTGATACGTCCACGAGTCTGCATCATCATATATCAAGACAATAAAAAAATTCCAACGGTCATAGCTACATCTTCACGTGTGTTCAGAAAAAAAGATAATAAGTTGTTGGTTGTTGCTGACATGCCCCAGGAATTGACAAACAACACATACATCATTCGCTTTGGATTGGAGAATTCGTTTTCGGATGTAACTATTAACAGCAGAGCGTACACATTGGGGAAACGGTGAAACGGGGCTTGCCCACCTTCGGTGGGTAAACCTGCCGAAGGCAGGAAAGCCCCGTTTCACCAATTCCCCGTTTCACCTCACAATCCCCAATACATCCCCATCCCCTTGCAAATTCCCCATTTGTCGCATGACCCATGGATATTTCCTGGAAACGAAACGTGACATCGGCTTCACCGTAAATCGAACAGGATTGGGAAGGCATGCAGCAATCTGAGCAGCTTCGGCTCTTGATAATTTTGCAGCAGGGTGTTTGAAATACTTTCTGGATGCTGCTTCAATGCCATATATACCTTCTCCCATTTCAGCTTCGTTGAGATACACTTCGAGGATTCTTTTCTTCCCCCATACCAATTCAATCATAAAAGTGAAATACACTTCGAAACCTTTGCGAATCCAACTTCTGCCTTGCCATAGAAATACATTTTTCGCTACCTGCTGGCTAATGGTAGATGCCCCACGCACGCGACCAGGTTTTCGTTTGTTATATTCAAGTGCCTTCTTAATACTTCTTAAATCAAACCCATTGTGATCAGGGAAAAGTTGATCCTCAGAGGCAATTACTGCAAGCTTCCCATTCATTGAAATCTCATTCATGGAAACATGTGTTCTACTGAAGCCTTCACCACGAAAGATACTTCCCACCTGTGTGATCGTTATAGGAGGAAATACGAAGCGTAACAAGATGATATACGCCAATTGTACAATGAACAGGTATAAGATGATTTTTTTAATGAGCCTCAACGCGATTGATTATTTTAAAGGAATGTATTGAAGATAATAACGTTTACCGAGACGAACCGTATTGCGATGCACTCTTTTTAACAACAATCCAGTTCCAATAGAACCAACACAAAATGCCAATGTTTTTGGATCGACTTTCTCTTTATAGATGGCAGAATTAAAAACATGTAAAAATGCATACGATGTTCCTGCAAGCATAAACAGATAACCATTTCGGATAAAGCCAAAACCTCTTGCAGGTTTTACTACTTCCCTGATTTCATTGATATGATATCTGGCGAGTCCTACTGCTATCGTATCCCAAAAGCTTGTTCCAAAAATGGTATATGCCCTGCGCTCATCATAGATATTGATGAATATGCTGTCTTTTGCAATTTTTCTAACAGTGCCTTTAACCTCCGAACCAGACATCGTGATAAAGTGTATTTGAAGTCCTGGGAAATACGTTTTGAGTGTTCGGTTGTTTCTTTTTTTCAATACAACCATATCAGAGCCTTGAGCAAAACTGTCTGAACTTAAAAGGAGCAGAAAGAATATAATTCCTATGGAAATTTTCTTCATGGCTTATGATTGCATGAAGATATATTTATAAACAATCAGCATGCCGAAACCAATTAAAATGGTTCCTGAGATCTTATTGATTACTGAAACAGTATGCAAGGTGAGTTTATCTCTGAACTTGGCGGCCAGCATCACTTTGGCAACATCAGCTGCCATATTCATGACCAAAGCAATTCCAAAAATGGTTAGTCGTTCAATAATTGAATGAGTGGTAGCAAATGCTGTTGCATTCACCAGCCAAAAAAGAAGAATGCTTGGATTCAATGTGTTGATTAAAAATCCGGATGCAAATAATTTCGTCATTTCTCCTTTCCCAAAAACACTTTCAACATTGGGATCAGCTTCTTCTTTGATGCTTACTTTTTTGAAGAAAATATAATAGATGCCAAGCGATGTTATAAATGTTGCTCCAATATATCCAATCAATGAAGTGAAATGTAAGGCTGTAGCAACAAGCCCTGAAAATAAATTACATGCCAGAACCAGAATCAGATCGCTTACCCATACACCAATAACAAAACTCATTCCACCCTTGTGTCCATCATTGATACTGTGTTTCACAATTGTCATGATTACTGGCCCAACAGACAATGCCAGAAATATCCCCAGTCCTACACCTTTTAATATGGATTCTATCACGTAATGAGGTTGTTTGTTCTAAGTTGAGTAATGAAAGTTTATGGTATTGAATGGTTGATTTTATTTATCTTTTTTTAATAAGCATACCCCCGATTCTCTGTTTCCTGCCCTCGGCAGACAGGCTCCGTTTCGCCACTACTGCCTATTGCCTATTGCCTACTGCCTTTTGCCTACTGCCTATCACCTTATTTTATAAACTCTTTCCAATCCTCATACATCTTACCCTTCAACACCCTTGGAAACTTATGTTGTCCACCAACTTTTCCTTTTGATTCCAGGAACTCCATAAAAATGTTTTCAGGTAAAATGTCTACAATAATATCTTTCAAAACCCCAATGCGCTCTGTAGCATAGTCGTCGTTGAGGTCTTTCAAAGATTGATCCAACAGTTCTTTGAGTTTTTCCTTATCAACTTCCTGGTTGCAACCTATATACCAATGGTGTGTGAAGAATTTATCTACAGGTATACCGGTTACTGTGAATTCAGCGATACTGACATTGAGTTTCTCACCTACCTCCTGAATTGCCCTGTTCATATTATCCACACTCAGATGCTCTCCCGCCAAACTCAGGAAATGTTTGGTTCTACCCGTAATAATAATTTCAGATCTTTCAAGGTTTACGAATTTGATGGTATCTCCAATCAGATAACGCCATGCACCTGCAGATGTACTCATAAGAAGTGCATAATCCTTTCCTTCCTCCACTTCATCTATGAGCAGCGTTTTGGGTTGTAAAACCAAATTACCATTGCTGTCGAAATTCTCATCATCAAATGGCACAAATTCAAAGAAAATATGCTCATTTAATACAATTTTCATTCCATCATGAAATTGTCTGTCATGATATGCAATGAAGCCTTCCGATGCCAAATAGGTTTCAATATATATGAGTGGCTTGCCCAAAAATTTTTCAAACCCTTTTTTATAGGGTTCAAATGCCACACCACCATGACAAAAGAACGCGAGGTTTGGCCATATTTCATGAATGTTGTTGAGATTATAACGCTTGATAATCATCTCAATACACATTTGGATCCATGCAGGAATACCAACCAAAAAACCAATATCCCAATTGGGGGCTTCTTCTACAATGGCCTCCAGCTTTTTATTCCAGTCGCTTGTCCTGGCAATGGCCTTGCCAGGCTTATAAAATGGTGAAAACCAAAAAGGAGCTTTTTTTGCAGTAATACCGCTCAGATCACCAGCGAAATATCCGGGTCCTTTCTGTAAATCTGTGCTACCACCCAACATCAAATACCCCTTGCCCACTGATTTCCATGGCAAATTATCGTAGGAGCGTAGAGAGAGCAGTTGTTTGATCATGCAAATCCTGTTACCTTTCATTAGATCGCGGGTTACAGGTATATACTTGCTGGCAGCTTCTGAAGTACCAGAACTTAGTGCGAAATAATTAATTTTTCCAGGCCAACAAACGTCTGTTTCACCTTGCAGGGTTTTATGCCACCATTCTGCATAAAGTGTGTTATAATCATATGGTTTAACGGTGGACTGGAATTTTTTTACTTGATTTTTGCTTTGAAGGATGTCTTCAAAACCATAATGTTGCCCAAAATGAGTGTTCTTAGCCTTTTTCAAAAGCTTTTTCAATACCCTGAGTTGTTGTCGCTTGGGTGAATTCTCCGGGAGCCTTAGGGCTTTTGCAATCGATTTTGGTAATCTGATATCTAATAGCGCCATCGGGTGCAAGTTAAGAAGAAACAGAGAATTGTTGAAACAGAGAATCAGGGAAACGTGTAATTGGAAAATATTTTGATTTTTTACGTACTTTAGTTCCACAATAGATTATTATGAATAGACGTGATGCACTTGAAAGGGTTGCCCTCATTATGGGAGGAACCATTATAGGTGGAGCTGCCTTTTTACAAGGTTGTAGTAACGGCAATACAAAAGCTATGTCAGGACAACTTCTGACTGCTGCCCAAATTGCATTTTTGGATGAAATTGCAGAAACAATCATTCCTACAACAGATACACCAGGTGCAAAAGCTGCCAATGTTGGTAAATTCATGAATACCATGGTAACAGATTGCTATGAGGAGAAAGACCAGAAAATATTTGTAGATGGTATTGCTGAAGTGGATAAATCATCCATAAAAATGAATGGCAAACCATTTTTGGAAACCAGTGCACAGCAAAGAAATTCATTGTTGAATAGCATCAATAAAGAACTGAAAGAATACAACGAAAAGAAAAAGGATGGAGATCCGAATCATTACTTCGGAATGATGAAACAATTGACACTTCTTGGATATTTTACATCCGAGATTGGCGCCACAAAAGCGCTTCGTTATGTTGCTATACCTGGTAAATACGAAGGTTGTGTACCTTATAACAAAGGTGATAAGGCTTGGGCTACTTAGCACAAGGGACAAGGGACAAGGGACAAGGGACAAGGGACAAGGGACAAGGGACAAGGGACAAGGGACAAGGGACAATTAATATAAATACAGTGAAATTCAGTTTAAAATCATTGTCAAAAAAAATTATTTCACTTGTGCCCCGTGCCTTGTGCCTTGTCCCTTTTATATTCTACTTCAACGCTTCAATCCAAGCCCAATCCAACAACGAAAAAAAGATCCTTGCCATCCTTGATGCGCAAGTACATGCATGGAATCAAGGTGATTTTGACAAATTCATGGTTGGATATGTTGAATCAGATTCTCTCATGTACATAGGGAAAGGGGGAGTTACCTATGGTTATAACGCAACCCTGGAGAGGTATAAAAAAACCTATGCCGGTGCAGATAAAATGGGAACATTACACTTCGATATTCTGCATATGATGCGTTTAGGCAGAAAACACTATCTGGTTGTAGGTAAATGGTCGCTTAAACGGACCGCCGGTGATGTGGTTGGGCATTATACACTTACCTTTGAAAAGAAAAAAGGCAAGTGGGTTGTAATTGCTGATCACAGTAGTTAAGTGTTGCAACCTAATTCGTCAATCGATAGTCTTATCCTAAATCTACACATATGTTTCTAATTATTTTAGGTCTTATTGCATTTGCATTAGGTACCGCAGCCCTCCGATCAGAATCACCATTTACACGTTTCGCAAACTCAATTCGAACAACTGGTATTGTAATTCTTGCCATTGGGGTACTGACTTCCTGCATTCGTCAGGTTGATGCTGGTTATGTTGGAGTAAAATCATTGTTTGGTAAAGTTCAAAATGAAAGTCTCCCAGGAGGTTTGAATTTTATCAATCCACTCGTTTCTGTAACCCCCATTGACATCCGCACACAAAACTATACCATGAGTGGTGTACATGATGAAGGTGCCAAATCCGGAGATGATGCAATTAAAGTGCTTACTTCTGATGGATTGGAAGTTACAATCGACCTGTCTGTATTGTACAGGGTGAATCCTACAGAGGCCCCACGTTTATTGAAAGAAATTGGTGTTGACTTTGAAGACAAGATCGTTCGTCCAATTACCAGGACACGCATACGCGACAACTCTGTTTATTACGAGGCAGTTGCCTTGTATTCGACCAAGCGTGATGAGTTTCAATCGAGGATTTTCAAAACCATTGAAACTGATTTCAAAAGCCGTGGTTTGATTCTTGAAAATCTGTTGGTAAGAAATATTACTCTTCCTGCTTCTGTAAAATCAACCATTGAGCAAAAAATCAATGCAGAGCAGGAAGCGCAAAAAATGCAATTCGTTTTGCAGAAGGAAAAACAAGAAGCAGAAAGAAAGCGTGTGGAAGCACAGGGTATTTCCGATTATCAACGTATTATCAGTGAAAGTTTGAGTGACAGGCAGTTGCAATACGAGCAGATTAAAGCAATGAAAGAATTGGCAGGTTCTGCAAACTCTAAAATCATAGTAATGCCTTCAAAAGGTGGTGCTCCGATTATATTGGACCCCAAATAAAAAGTGAAAAGAGAAAAGAGAAAAACGAAAAAAGAAGAGAGTTTATAGCACTTAAATTAATCTTAGCTGTTTCTCTTTTCGTTTTTCTCTTTTCTCTTTTCACTTTAAATATTCTCCCCACCAGATTTTCAGAATCCTGATCAAGATATAGAGGCTGGCAATGAACCAAATATAGTAAAGCACATTTCCCAAGTATCGGGTTTGATCAATAACTATAAATTCATATTTCAACCCAACAAGAACATTGATCATCAACCAAACTACCACGGCAGTGATGGACCAAACGATGCGAATAAGTATTCGTGAAACTTGTGGATCCATGGTGGTTAAAAGTTGTAAGTTATTGTTTATTTCTCCTTTCTCTTTTCTCTTTTCTCTCAATGGTTATTTCATCACCCTTCTAACAATCATTGGATCTTCATCCTTGTTTACTCGTAACCAATAATTTCCAGCTGGCAAATGGCCTGAGGGGACTTCTATAAGATCACTTCCATTGAAATTGCCTACTCTTCTCCTCCAAATCAGTTGGCCACTGCTATTGTATAAAGAGAGGTGTAAAATACCTTCCGTCATATCCCGTAGTAACACATTAAAACTACTTCCGATTGGATTAGGGAAAACAACCACATTGCTCTTATCTGCAAAAATCTTTACTTGCGTAACGGTGTTTGCTCCTGAAATCAATTTCATTTTAGGGTCGATGAAAACGCTATCAGGGATAAAGCCAAGTTCATGAAAACTGATTTGGTTGTTTTTTATATGGTCTATAATTAATGTGGTATCATAGATTTTATTTTTCAATCTAATCGGAACCGGCATTTCAAAAAATTTCACAGACGTATCTGAAGTAGTTTGATTCAACGTGAGTTGAACCCATTTATTTCCGGCAGTTGCCCATTGAAGTTGATAGGTTGGATGTCCTTGCCCATAAACCCAATCATTGAAAAATTCAGTAAGATTTTTACCACTTATATTTTCAAAATGCCTTTTTAAATCAGTGGTCTTTGCGTAATTATATTGTACCAATGGATCATTTAAATAATTTTTGACACCGGAATAAAATAATGCGTCACCTAATTTCCACCTGAGCATTTGGAGAACCCACGCCCCCTTGGTGTACGTTAATCTTGAATCAAAAATTCGATATACACTCGTTGTGTCATCAACATATACAGAACCATTCGCCTTTGAGGTAATCAGATTTAACTGCTGTCTGTATAAAGTGAGTAAATTGGCTTCAGGATAGTTTTTCTCTGTATACATGTTTGTGCAATACAAGGCAAACCCTTCATTCAGCCATGTATCTTTCCAGGAACCACATGTAATCCTATCTCCAAACCATTGATGCGCCATTTCATGCACAATCAGTGTCTCTCCCATATTGTACATGAAAGAATTGGTTTGGTGTTCCATCCCACCCCCAAATCCAAATTGAGTATGTCCATATTTTTCATTGATGAAAGGGTAGGGAACAAAAGTGCTATGAAGAAGCTGCATTGCTTTTTGAGTGATTGGCACTGCATTGATAAAATCAAGTTGTTTTTCCGGATAGGCATAATCAATGATTGGCATGCTTACTCCATCCAGGTCAACATAATTGTAAATCTCTGAATAATTCGATACAGCAAATGCCACTAAATATGTGGCTATGGGGTATCTGTGTTGAAAATACCTGATCCTGTTTCCGCCACTCACCACCTCATTTACCATCATGCCATTGGTTGTTGACTTATAAGCCTGAGGTGTTGTTAAAGTAACATCTAACGTGTCGGCTTTGTCATTTAATCCATTCTTACATGGCCACCAATCTCTTCCTCCATAAGGCTCACTCAAAGTCCATAATACGGGTGAACCTGAATGTGTGCTTGCAACAAATGAAACAATGGGAGTTGAAACGGGAGGAATACCTTTGTAAAAAATTTCCACATAGTCGTATGTGTTTTTTTCAAGAAATCCACCGAAACTAATGATGACTGTATTGTCAAATGGTCGATAAAAAACAAGTTTGGTATTTCTGTACAGTATACTGTCTACTTTTAATTCATCAGCCAGATCCAGGGTAATCGTATTGGCTCTTTCTGTAATATTGAATCCGGTTTTTACACTGCCTTGAATATATCTGAGTGTGGGATTGATGCTCCAATTGCATCCCAGGTATTTTATATCAAAATTCGATGAAGCCTTGCTAAATGAAGTAGGGGCAAGTTGCACTTGTTGCTTAGCAGCAGCAGATTTTCGCTCCATATCAACAATTTCTTCAAGATCAGACATTGCTTTTTTGGAATATTGTGCGTGGATGTTATTGGCCAGAATATTGCAAAATAGAAACATCAATAATGCATGCCTCATAGTAAAAATGGGGTCTATAATAGGGTGATATTTGATTGTTTTATTCAAGGCGTATTGCAAATCTACATAACGAATGAGACTTTCAGTTAATTTTACTTACAGATGCCACGATTTAACACCTCCGATAATGTTCAATTCTTTCTAAAATTAACTCCCAGGCGTGCATGGAATGCCATGAAAGTGCTTGCCTCTTTTCAAATAAGCAAATGGTTCAATAAAATGCTGGTATGGGGCTACCCTATGTCTATGTCAATCGAACCCACCACTGCATGTAATCTCTCATGTCCTGAATGTCCGAGTGGACTGAAATCCTTTAGCAGAGCTACAGGAACCATTAAGCAAGATCATTTTAGGCAAACAATTGATTCGGTATACAAGGAATTAATCTTTCTGAATTTCTATTTTCAGGGAGAACCCTACTTGCATAAAGGGTTTTTAGACATGGTTAAATATGCTTCTGAAAAAGGAATTTATACAGCTACTTCAACAAATGGTCATTTTCTGGATGATGAACAGGCTAAAAAAACCATTCAAAGTGGATTGGACAGATTGATCATCTCCTTGGATGGCATCACACAAGATGTTTATCAACAATATCGGATTGGAGGAGATCTTGAAAAGGTGATAGCCGGAGCAAAGAAGATAGTTCATTGGAAAAAACAACTGAAAAGCAAAACCCCGATGGTGGTGTTTCAATTTCTGGTCGTGAAACCCAATCAGCATCAAATAGCAGAAGCGAAAGAGTTGGCGAAAAAAATTGGCGTGGATGATATTTGGTTCAAAACTGCGCAGATCTATGATTATGAAACAGATCCCAATGACTTGATCACTGATTTGGATCAATATAGTCGATATAGGAAAAATGAAAGAGGGGAAACCATTCCTAAAAATAAAATGCAGAATCACTGCTGGAAGATGTGGCAAAGCAATGTGGTTACCTGGGATGGCAAAGTTGTGCCATGCTGTTTCGATAAAGATGCAGAACATCTGATGGGTGATTTGAAGGTGAATGACATGAAAGAAATATGGTATGGCAAGGAATACAATCAATTCAGGACTTCTCTCATGAAGAGCAGAAAAAATATTGATATTTGTGCAAACTGCAGTGAGGGACTTAAAGTCTGGAGCTAATATATTTTAAAATAAACACCCATGACACAATTCAATAATAGAATCAGACAAGTGGTTATTCTACTTGTTGTCATTATTTTGGGTTTTCTGATTGCGAAGGAAATGTATTCTTTTCTGCCTGGCTTACTTGGGGCACTTACTTTTTATATTTTAGGCCGAGAGAGATTTTTTGATTTCACCGAAAAAAAAGGGTGGAAACCAGGACTGACAGCCTTTTTAATCATTATCTTATTTCTATCAATTATTGCATTGCCACTTTATTACGCAGTTGTGTTGGTGACACCAAAAATCAACAGTATTTTCTCTCATGCTGATGAACTCATGATAGGCCTTCAGGCTATGTCAGCTAAGATTAAATCTATGACAGGACAAGAACTCCTTTCATCAGAGAACCTTCAAGGTTTCAAGTCAAGTATTGCCAATTTCATTCCAACTTTCCTAAATAGTTCAGTTACAGTATTAAGCAATCTGCTGGTGATGTTTTTTGTTTTATATTTTATGTTTATAGGTGGACGAAAAATGGAAGCTTCAATCAGAGGCTTTATACCACTGCATCAGGATAGTGTGATTGCATTGGCTCATGAAACGCGTAATATGGTGAAGGCGAATGCCATTGGTATTCCTCTCATTTCATTCATTCAGGGCTTTACAGCATGGTTAGGATATTTGATTTTTGGACTGAATGACTCAGTTATGTGGGGTTTTTTGACAGGCGTTTTTGCATTCTTTCCTATTGTAGGCACCATGATGATTTGGGTACCATTGGTGATTTATCTATTTGCCCAGGGAACCAACGGGCCCGCAACAGGTTTATTGATCTATAGCCTTCTTGTAACAGGGAATGTTGATTATCTTGCCAGGGTAACGCTCATGAAAAAAATTGGAGATGTACATCCGCTGATCACCGTTTTTGGTGTTATTGTTGGGCTTCAACTTTTTGGATTCATGGGTTTTATTTTTGGTCCCCTGATTTTCAGTTATTTCATCATCCTTGTTAAAATCTATGCACACGAGTTCGTAGACCCAACACATAATACGCTATAACTGCCATGGCACTTGAACAAGAAATACAGCAATCAACATTTAAGAGTGAAGGTCATAAGGCCATGCTCAATATCATTTATACCTTTCATTGGGTAACAGAAAAACTCAAAGTAATATTGGCTACTGAGGATGTTACCCTTCAGCAATATAATATTCTGAGGATCTTAAGAGGGAGTGATCCCAAGCCATTATCAACCTTAACCATCAGGGAAAAAATGTTGGATAAGATGAGTGATACAAGCAGAATTGTAGATCGCCTGCTGCTTAAAGGATTGGTAGAAAAAAAATTATGCTCAACCGACAAGCGTTTGGTGGATGTCAATATTACGCAAGAAGGTAAAAAATTGCTATCCAGAATTGATGAGCGTGATCCCGAAATGGTTGCCATTGCAAACAACCTAAACCAAGAGGAATTTAAAATATTGAATGATTTATTGGATAAGCTCAG
>CANFHO010000095.1 GCA_947447005.1 Chitinophagaceae bacterium | reverse complement strand
TTTTTTTCTTCTGACTTCACTCAATGTAATATTGCCTTTTGAAACAGAAAGGGTGGCGATGGCGTTTTGCAAAGTAGCTTGTGCATTCACAACTTCAGTAGCTGCTTGTTGCATAGCTGCTTTCAATTCGTCCAATTGCGCCTGAAGTTCAGCATCATCGATTTCTGCGAGAAGCTGACCTTTGCCAACTGAATCAAAATCCTTGATGTTCAGAGATTTGATATATCCTGAAACCCTTGGCAATACAGGCAGGATCTGTGTTTCGATCTGTGCATTGTCGGTTGTTTCATGGGTTACAGAAAATTGGATCTTCTTGAATCCAAAATACCCGCCAACCAGGAGTACAACTGCCAGGATGATGGGCTTGAGCGATTTTTTCTTACTGGTTTGTTCCATAATGGTCTTTGTTTTTATTTTTCAGCAAGCAGATGGTTTTTCATCATGTGCTGAATATGTTTGATAACACGTTGTTTGAATAAAGGTTCCAGGATTGGGTCTGTTTCCTTGTCACCTCCGAATAATTTAATCCTCAATGTTTTTGAATGCATGATGTGGTGCATGGGACCAATCATACTTGAAAAGCAGAATGCCGAGTCTACTTCACTAAATATTTTCTTTTTAATTCCGGAGTTGATTATGCTTTCAACAATTTTTGAGTTGCCGGAAAATATGTTGAGTGTATCCTGGTGTAGTGATTCGCGACTGGATGAAAAAAGTTCAAAGATGATCACCTTGTGAAACGCATGGTGTGTAAAGAATTTCTCTACGTAATGCTCGATGATGAGGTTGATCTTTTCGATCTCGGATAGTTGAGTGTTCTCACTGATCTCTTTGATCCTGACTTGCATGAGTTTGGCCCTGGTTTCAATGATCGTTTGAAGGAGCCCTTCTTTTGACCCAAAATGATAATTGATGAGGGCCACATTTACGTCAGCCAATGTGGAAATATCACGCACGGTGGTAGCCTCGAAGCCTTTTTCAGCAAAAAGCCTCATGGCTGCATCCATGATATGTTCTTTCGTACCCATTCGGGAGCAAAATTAAACAAGTGTTTAAAATTAAACAAATGTTTAATAATAGGGGTTAGGGGCTAGAAGTTAGGCTATTTTGAACTGCCTCGTTTATATTCTACCTTTGATTGTATTTCTAACCCCAAGCCCCTAACCCCTGCATTATGAATGATCTCTCCTGGCTTTCGCGAACATCGTTGCTCATAGGCGAAGACAAGCTTAAGATGCTGACAACCAAGCATGTAATGGTTGTTGGACTAGGAGGTGTGGGTTCTTTTGCAGCTGAGTTTATTGCCAGAAGTGGTGTGGGTATCATGACCATCATTGATGGAGATGTGGTGGATCCGACCAACAGGAACAGACAGTTGCCTGCTTTGTCAACCAACCATGGTCAGTCGAAAGCAGATATCATGGCTGAACGTTTGAAAGCCATCAATCCCGAGTTAAAGCTCAATGTTGTAAAGGATTTTGTGAACCCGGAGATGGTTGAACGCCTATTTGATTTCCAACCTGATTATGTGATTGATGCCATTGATAGTATTACGCCCAAGATTACTTTTTTAAAAACAGCCTATCATAAAAAGGTAGGGTTGGTGAGCAGCATGGGTGCGGGTGCAAAACTAGATCCCACAAAACTTCAGGTGGTAGACATTTCCAAAACATACAATTGTCCCTTTGCCCAACAAATCAGAAAAAACCTCAAGAACAACCAAATTAGAAAAGGGATCAAAGTGGTTTTCTCTCCTGAAGAGCCAATCAAGGAAAGCCTGATGCTGACAGATGGTAAGAATTTTAAAAAATCGGCCTATGGAACCATCTCTTATCTTCCCGCAGTGTTTGGTGCAGTAGCTGCGTCGGTGGTGATCAGGGATTTTTTGAAAGAAAGGCAATAGAAAAGGCAAGGAGGCAAGGAGGGAAGGAGGGTAATTTTGATTTCCTTTATTTCATCATTGATTATTTTCTGAGGGTATACATTCAAATCAATCATCGTGATTGAATCATATGTCACATCTCCTGATTAAATCATATGTCATATCTCAGCATATTCATATACTTCCTTTGAGAACGCTTTATCCATCAGGGTTCTGTCGAATTCTTTTTCATGATTGGAAAGAAATACAGTTGCTACTCCGTTGCCAATAAAATTGGTAATTGCGCGGGCTTCCGACATGAATCGATCTACACCCAACAGCAGTGCGAGTCCCTCTATTGGAATAACATGCACAACACTCAATGTAGATGCAAGCACGATGAAACCACTTCCTGTAACACCTGCAGCACCTTTTGAAGTGATCATGAGAATACCGATGATGGTGAGTATCTGTTCCAATGTAAGATCCACGTGAAAAACCTGCGCAAGAAAAATGACTGACATCGATAAGTAAATGGTTGTCCCATCCAGGTTGAAGGAATATCCGGCTGGAACAACGAGTCCCACCACCGATTTTGAGCACCCCATTTTTTCAAGCTTCTCCATTAAAGAAGGAAGTGCCGCTTCAGAAGATGAAGTACCTAAAACAATGAGCAATTCCTCTTTGATATAATTTAAAAATTTCAGAATGCTTATTTTATAATATTTCAGAATGAATCCTAGAATGAGGAGTACAAAAACAATCATGGTTATATAAACTGTCAGCATCAATTTCCCCAATGGAAGCAAAGTGGCAATGCCATATTTCCCAATGGTAAACGCCATCCCGCCAAAAGCCCCTACAGGGGCAAACAGCATCACGATATGCAATCCTTTGAAAACATATTTTGACAATAGTTTCAATACATCCGTGATGGGTGAATGATTTTTGATTTTACTTAAAATACTTCCAAACAGAATAGATAGTATCAGCACCTGAATGGTGAGATTTTCTTTCAGGAAATTCAGCCAGGAAAAGATTTTTGCTCCTGTCGTGTATTTTGAAATATCTCCTTGCGTAATTTTTCCTGTATCTACACCCGCACCTGGTTGAATGAAATGGGCAACAAGGATACCAATCAAGAGTGCAAGGGTGGTAACCACTTCAAAGTAAATAATGGCTTTGCCTCCCACTTTTCCAACCTTTTTCAGATCACCCATACCACTGATGCCCAATGTAATCGTAAGAAAAATAATGGGATATATAAACAACTTTACAATATCAATGAAATTCTTACCAAGTGGCTGCATGGCAATGGCTGCCTGTGGGTTAAAATGCCCCAGCAACGCACCAGACACGATAGCAAGCAATACCCAGAATGTAAGATTTGTAATGATCTTTTTCAATGGAAGTTGTTTTGGTTATTTTTCTGTACCATGTCAAGATAAGCATAGTTTTCAAATTTGACCATCATTCCTTTTATCATATTCTTATGAAATAGAAAAAATGAATTGCCTTTACAATTGTATTAAGGGTGTACTTTTGTAAGAGCACAGATTTTATGAAAATACTCTTGTTGGAAGATGATTTTAGGTTGTCTAAAGAAGTGAAGACTTTTTTTGAATCAAAGCAGGTTGAATGCGACTGCGTTGCAGACGGTTTAATGGTGTTGAAGCAATTCAAAGCAGAAAAATACGATCTTGTTATCATGGATATCAATGTACCAGGTCAAAATGGTATGGAGGCATGCAGGGATTTAAGATCTATCGATAAAAAAATTCCCATCATCATGCTTACTGCATTGGGTGAGATTGACGATAAACTATCTGCCTTTAACAAAGGTGCTGATGATTATCTGGTGAAGCCATTTCATTTTGAAGAGCTTTTTGCCAGAGTCAATTCACTTTACAAAAGAAAGGATGTTCCGTTGGTGGAAGATGAGATCATTGTAGGTGATATGAACATTTCACCAAGTGAATCAACAGTATTCAGAAATGGAACGGAAATAAAACTAACGCCAAAAGAATTTCAGTTGTTGATGTTGCTTGCACAGGCCAATGGTAAAATTGTATCAAAGCAGTATATCAGTGAAAAGTTATGGGATTATCTGGTTGAAACCAATCAAAACACCATTGAGGTCTATATCAATATGCTGAGAAAGAAAATTGATAAGGATCATCTGGTAAAACTGATTCATACAAAAGTGGGTTTCGGATATTATTTGAAAGCAGAATAGTATGACACTCAAAACAAGAATATCCACTTTCACAACAAGTCTATTTTCTGTTTTATTTGCATTGACAGCCATAGTTGTAATTCTTTTATTTTCAGATTTTCGACAGGAAGAGTTCGAGAAAATACTCCGTGAAAAAGCAATTTCTTCTATTCGATTATTTGTTGATCTGAAAGGTGCTGACCAGAATATGTTGCAGACACTTGACAAGCAGAAGATTGATGCCTTTTTTAGTGAGCGCACATTGATCTTCGATGCTACATACACCCTTGTTTACAGCAGTTTGGATGAGAGTAAAATTACCTGGACGAAAAAAGTATTGGATCAACTTTCGCAAAAGGGATATTATTATCAAAATGATGATGGTATTGAAATGTATGGTGTGCAATATTCCATCAGCGGACAAACTTATTATTCCATTATTTCAGCATACGATAATATAGGAAGAAGGAAGCTTACCTATTTGATTACGGTGCTCTTCTTTGCCTTCTTCATTTTCACCTTTATTTCCTGGCTGTTGACCAAAGTTACCATACGCAATTTGTTGTTGCCTTTGGATGACTTTTTAGGGAAAATCAAAACCATCAATGAAAGAAATCTGGATGCACGCGTTGAAGTGAAAGAGAAACGCAATGAAATTGATCACCTGGCACATGAATTTAACATGATGTTGGAACGGATTGATCATTCATTGAAGAAACAGGTTGAATTTACAGCCAATGCATCACATGAATTGCGCACACCCATCTCTCGCATCATTGCTCAAATTGAAAACAAGCTGAATGAACCCCATGTAGATGACAGTTTCAGAACATTGTTGGGTAATATGTTGGAAGATGCGAACCAGCTTTCTGAATTGATTAATTCGCTTCTTATTCTTTCAAAGTCGGATAACACAATAGCATATAATCAGGAATGGCAGCGATTGGATGATATTCTTTATACATGTATTGATCGAATCAAGATGTTACATTCAGATTGCAAGGTGTTGATGGATGTATTGATGGAAGATGGAATGGACGAAATAAAAGAGATCAAAGGAAGCAGAACACTTTTGGAGATTGTGTTTATGAATTTGATGCGCAATGCTTATGCATATTCAGACAATAAACAGATTTCAATTTTGATAACACAAGAGCTCAATCGCATATCATGCAGCATCAGCAATTCTGGTCAGCTGATTGATGATGAAGATCAAATTCATTTATTTGAACCCTTCATGCGGGGTAAAAACGCCCTCCATGCGCCAGGCTTTGGACTGGGCTTACGCATTGTTCATAGGATTTTGATGCAGCAGCATGGAGATATCCAATACAGTAAAAAAAATGAAAAAGAAAATGTGTTTACAGTTTCTTTTCAGGTATGATTACTGACGATTTGTTTGATTAATTTTTTCGGTCAATTCATATTGGCTATTTTTAAGATCATCTAAATGAATATGAAAATTTCAGGATTCACCATCATTCGAAATGCAGTTATAAATGACTATCCAGCCGTGGAAGCCATCACTTCCATTTTACCTGTAGTGGATGAAATGGTGGTGGCCATAGGTAAGAGTGATGATGATACGGAGGGACTCATACGTGGGATTGGATCAGATAAGATACGTATCGTTCACACTGAGTGGGATCTTTCTAAACTTCCAGGCGGACATGTCATGGCCATAGAAACGGATAAGGCTTTTAAAGCCATTTCACCCGACAGCGACTGGGCATTTTATATACAATGCGATGAGGTGGTGCATGAGAAATACCATCAAGCAATTTTGGATGCATGTAGGCAGCATTTGGAAAATCGCAAAGTGTTGGGACTGGTATTCAACTATGTGCATTTCTATGGCACCTATGATTATTATGGAGATAGCAGACGCTGGTACAACAAAGAGATTCGCATCATCAGGAATGATTCAAGGATTTCATCTTTCCGCGATGCACAAGGCTTTCGGATTGATGGGAAGCGACTTCCATCAAAACTCATTCATGCATCCATGTATCATTATGGTTGGGTGAAAGATCCTGCATTGATGGATAAAAAGCTGCGCAATCTGAGTACCAATTGGATGGGAAAATCCATGAAAGAGCGCTTGGAAAAAACAGAAGGCATTTTCAATTATGATGAATACGATTCCCTCGAAATATTCAATGGAACACATCCGCAGGTAATGCAAAAGCGCATCAGCGAAAAGAACTGGGAAGTGAATATCGATGTTACAAAAAAGAGATTCACCTTTAAAAAATGGTTCATGTATCTCTTGGAAAAGACAACCGGGATAAGACCATTCACGTTCCGGAATTATGATTTGATTTAATCGCTTTCTTCCAGGATAAATATTTCCTCAACTCCTCTTCCAAATACTTTTGCAATCTTGATGGCCAGTGTAGTGGAAGGAATATACTTGTTCGATTCAATCGCATGAATGGTTTGTCGGCTTACCGACACTTTGTTCGCCAAATCTTCTTGTGTAATATTGAAGATGGCCCTTTGCACTTTGAGATCATTTTTCATATGTCGCAGTCATTTTACTTTTGAATAAAAGGAAGTTAAAGCGACCAATAAAGATGATGAGAACGGTGAACATGTTGTATATCATCACCTGAAAGAATCCAAATCCATAGATGAACAAAAATGATAAGAGCAGAAGGATATAATTCACCCAGACAGCCCACATGAGGGAAGACAAACGAAGGTTCGCGATGAATTCATCCTCTTTCTTTTCCTTCGAAAATCCAACCATGATGCCACCCAGGATAAAGCAAACACCCACCAGGGTATTGGTGATATTTGTGTTGATGAAACCGGTATGTTTGTTTTGACCCAGAATCTCATCGTTGTATAAAGCAAAAACAGTGGAGTGGAGGTCCAGAATGTCATCATTGGGACTTAGCATCATGATAAATCCAATGATGGTTGAAGGAATCAGCAATACCCAGCCAATTTTCTTGAATCCGTTTGGAAGAAGCATTTTCAGTGCCATGGTTCTAATTTTTTATAAAAGTATGGTATAATGTACAAAATGTAAAGAAAACTTTACAAATGATATTTTTCGAAATTCGCTCATCGATGATCCCTATTAGGGGATTGCTCCTGTTAAATTGATAACTTTGCGCTTTAACTGAACAGGATGAAGGACAAGCTGAAAAGGCTGGCAAAAGAACTGGAGGGTGATTTGTTTTTTGACAAGACGATTCGCACGTTGTATGCAACGGACGCATCCGCCTACAGGGAAATGCCTTTGGCAGTGGCCATCCCTAAGACAAATGACGACATTCGTCATTTGATTGCTTTCGCAGCTGCAAATAATACTTCACTGATTCCCAGAACTGCAGGTACTTCTTTGGCTGGACAGGTGGTAGGAAATGGAATCGTGGTGGATGTTTCAAAACATTTCAATCAGATTCTGGAGCTGAATACAGACGAAAGTTGGGTGCGCGTGCAACCCGGTGTCATTCGAGATGAGCTCAATATGTTCCTAAAACCACATGGCTTGTTTTTTGGTCCCGAGACCTCCACAGCCAACCGCGCGATGATCGGAGGTATGGTGGGCAACAATTCCTGTGGTTCCAATTCAGTGGTATATCGGAGCACCCGTGAGCATTTGCTGGAAGTGAAGGCTTTCTTGAGTGATGGATCTGAGGTAGAGTTCAAAACATTGGATATTGATTCCTTTCATGCGAAATGTGAGCTGGATACGCTGGAAGGGAATATTTATAAGTCGCTCCGCTCCTTGTTGAGCAACTACGACAACCAGGTGGAGATTCGCAAAGAATTTCCCAAGAAATCAGTTGAAAGAAGGAATACAGGGTATGCCATTGATCTGTTGGTGGAGACTGCTCCATTTACGGCAGGCGGGCCTGATTTCAATTTTTGTTCATTGATTGCAGGAAGTGAAGGTACGCTGGCATTCATCACAGAGATTAAATTGAACGTATCGCCTGCACCTCCCAAGGAAACGGGTTTGTTGTGTGTGCATTTCAATAGCATAGATGAGTCTTTACATGCCAATCTCATCGGGCTCAAGTACAAGCCCAGTGCGAGTGAATTGATCGATCATTATATTTTGGAATGCACGAAAGGAAATATTGAGCAGAGCAAGAACAGGTTCTTTGTAGAAGGTGATCCTGGTGCGATATTGGTGATTGAGTTCATGCGTGATACGCGTGAAGAGATTCTTGAAATAACTAAGCAGGTGGAAGCAGAGATGCGTGCAGCGAATTTAGGGTATCATTTTCCTGTGCTCTTTGGTGCGGATACCAAGAAGATTTGGACCTTGCGTAAAGCAGGACTGGGTTTGCTAAGTAATCTTCCAGGTGATGAAAAGGCGGTGCCCGTGATTGAAGATACCGCCGTGGATGTAGAAGATTTGCCAAACTATATTCGTGAATTCAATGAGATCCTGAAGAAGCATGGATTGTATTCTGTGCATTATGCACATGCAGGTTCGGGTGAAATACATTTGAGGCCCATCATCAATCTCAAGACCAAAGAGGGAAATCAATTGTTTAGAACCATTGCGCAGGAAGTGGCAACCCTGGTGAAAAAATACAATGGTTCATTGAGTGGTGAGCATGGCGATGGAAGGTTGCGTGGTGAGTTTATCAAGCAAATGGTGGGAGAGAAGAATTATGAATTGTTGAAGCAGGTCAAGTATACCTGGGATCCGCATCATATTTTCAATCCGAATAAGATTGTAGATACGCCACCGATGAATACGATGTTGCGCTATGAGCCCGGACAATTCACGCCGACATTCAAAACCGTTTTCCGTTTTCACAAGCAAGACATATTGCAACATGCTGAACAGTGCAATGGTTCAGGCGATTGCAGAAAAACGCATCTCTCTGGAGGAACCATGTGTCCTTCATATATGGCTACACGAAATGAAAAAGATACGACCCGTGCCAGAGCGAATATCTTGCGTGAATTCCTGACACATTCAACGAAGGTCAATCGATATGATCACAAAGAGATCTATGAAGTGATGTCATTGTGTTTGAGTTGTAAAGCATGTAAGAGTGAATGTCCTTCGAATGTAGACATGGCCAAATTGAAAGCAGAATTCTTGCAGCATTATTATGATGCAAATGGTGTGCCATTTAGATCCAGGTTGATTGCAAATTTCACTGCCACGGCGAAGTTGGGATCGATTTTACCAGGAGCGTATAATTTTTTCATGCGCAATGAATACACGGGATCGTTGATTAAGAAGTTATCTGGTTTTGCTGTGAAACGTTCCATGCCATTATTGGCGAAACAAACATTGCGTTCATGGTATGAAGCACATAAAATCAGAAAAAACAATGATGGGTCAAAAAGGCGTGTATATATTTTTTGTGATGAGTTCACCAATTATAACGATGCGGAGATAGGAATCACAACCGTCAAACTATTGGATGTGTTGGGCTATGAAGTGGAAATGGTGAATCATGAAGAGAGCGGTAGGACCTGGCTTTCAAAGGGATTGATCCGAAAGGCACAGCAGATTGCAAATCGAAACATCGTTTTGTTTTCGAAGATCATTTCAGAGGAAACACCATTGATTGGTATTGAGCCATCTGCTATTCTTACGTTTAGGGATGAGTATCCGGATCTGGCAACCGATGTAAATTTGCCAGCAGCAAAAAATCTCGCCAAGCATGTTTATTTCATCGATGAATTTTTAGCGAAGGAAATAGAGAAAGGAAATATTTCTGCAGCCCAGTTCACAGAAGAAGCATTAGAAATTAAGTTGCATGGTCATTGTCAGCAGAAAGCGGTAGGCTCTTTGTCCGACTCCATAAAAGTACTTTCAATACCGGAAAATTATACCGTGACTGCCATCCCATCCGGATGTTGTGGCATGGCAGGTTCGTTTGGATATGAGAAAGAGCATTATGATGTATCTATGCAGATAGGCGAACTCGTATTATTTCCAACAGTACGAAAGCACGCTGAAACCTGCGCTATTGCTGCACCAGGGACGAGTTGCCGTCATCAGATCAAAGATGGAACGGGGCATCATGCAAAGCATACGGTCGAAATTCTTTATGAGGCATTGAAGAAATGAAACTAAAAATCATCATACTTTTCATTTATTGGGGTTTGTTTCAGGCCAATACAATGTTGTATGCACAATCAAATAAAAAACAAGTTACGCTTGCTCCTTTTGTTTACACAACAACTGCAGATCAACTTCAATTATTAAAAAAGCAAGATTTAACTTATTCAGCCGGACCTATAAGAAATTCATTTCCCACCATTGAATTGAAGCCTGAGGAAAAGTTTCAAACAGTAGATGGATTTGGTTATACGCTTACAGGTGGAAGTGCTTTTCTGATCAACAAAATGATTCCTGATGCAAGGGTTCATTTGCTGAAAGAACTTTTTGGAAATGAAGCCACCTCTATTGGTATAAGTTATTTGCGGATTAGTATGGGTGCATCCGATTTGGATAGTGAAGTTTTCAGTTATGATGACATAAACAATGGAGAAACAGATCCTGATTTGAAAAGATTTTCATTGTCGAAGGATACGTTGAATCTTATTCCCCTTTTAAAACAAATACTTGCAATCAATCCCCACATTAAAATCATGGCAACTCCATGGAGTCCGCCTGTTTGGATGAAAGACAATCATGCATCAAAAGGCGGTCATCTCTTGAAAGAGTTCTATGGAGTCTATGCTGAATATTTCGTCAGATATATTCATGAGATGAAAAAAGCAGGAATTCAAATTGATGCTATTACCATTCAAAATGAACCACATCATGGAGGCAATAATCCAAGTATGGTTATGGAACCCAATGAGGAAGCAACGTTCATCAAAAATTATGTAGGAAAGGCATTTAGGCAACATGGAATCAAGTCTAAAATCATTGTATGGGATCATAATTGTGATGAGCCCAATTATCCGATGGATATTTTCAAGGATTCACTGGCAAATAAGTTTATTGATGGAGCAGCATTTCATTTGTATAATGGAGACATATCAGCCCTTTCAGTAGTACACAATGTATATCCACAAAAGAATCTTTATTTTACAGAGCAGTGGACTGGCAAGAATGGAACTTTTGCAGGCGATCTGATCTGGCATGTAAAAAATGTGATCATTGGATCCATGAACAATTGGAGTAGGAATGCTTTGGAGTGGAATCTTGCAAATGATCCGGATTATGCCATTCATACACCGGGTGGATGTACTGAATGTAAGGGTGCATTGACAATCAGTGGTTCGAGTGTTTCACGGAATGTGAGCTATTATATCATTGCCCATGCAGCCAAATTTATTCCTGCTGGTTCAGTAAGAATAGGGACTGAAAATGTACAAAATTTATCTTGTGTAGCTTTTCTTTCACCTTCGGGTAAAAAGATATTGATAGTGCTCAATGAGTCAGTGAATAAAAAAATATTCAATATAAAATTAAATCATACCTGGATAACCACTTCCATGTTAGCTTCATCTGTTTCTACTTTTGTTTTATAAAATTGATTGTATGAGAAATATAGTTTTGATTTTTGTTGCTTTAACATTTGTGTCATTGGGAACCATTGCGCAAGATGCCAAGATGAATGCGTTCATTGAAGCGCTCATGAAGAAGATGACTTTGGAAGAGAAGATTGGTCAGTTGAATTTGATTACGCCTGGTGAGGGAATTCTTACTGGTTCAGTTGTCAGTACCAACGTTGAGAAGAAGATTAAAGAAGGTAGTGTAGGAGGCATATTTGCCGTTGTAGGTGTTCAAAAAATCAGGCAGGCACAAGACATTGCGATGAAGCAATCACGCTTGAAAATTCCATTGATTTTTGGATCAGATATCATCCATGGTTACAAAACAATATTTCCCATTCCATTGGGAATCAGTTCAAGTTGGGATACAGCCTTGATCAGGAAGAGCGCAGCGATAGCAGCGGATGAAGCAACGGCAGACGGATTGAACTGGGCTTTTTCACCGATGGTGGACATTGCCCGTGATCCACGCTGGGGAAGGGTTGCAGAAGGGTCAGGCGAAGATCCTTTTTTAGGATCTCAGATTGCTGCGGCCATGGTGAAAGGGTATCA
>CANFHO010000094.1 GCA_947447005.1 Chitinophagaceae bacterium | reverse complement strand
GGAAATAGCGCCACTGTTGAAGTGAATGGTGATCTGCTGCAGGTGTTATCGAGAATGTATTGGTTCACTGGGAAAAAAGAATACCTTGATTGGGCAGTGGAAATTGCTGACCACTATCTCACTGAAAAAACGTTGCCGACAGTTGCATTGGATCATTTGCGCATTCGCGATCATGGATGTGAAATCATTTCCGGGTTATGCGAAACCTACATTGCCACATCCTATTCCATGCCCGAGAAACGTGCACAATGGAAACCTTTGATTCACAAGATGCTGGATCGAATTCTGGAAGTGGGTAGAAATGAAGACGGACTATTTTACGACGAAGTGGATCCGCGCAGTGGAAAAATTCTAGCCCCCAGATTGGCAGACAACTTTGGATATACTTTGAATGCTTATTGGTTTATTTCCAAAATTGATCATGTTCCCGCCTACAAGGAAGCAGTTGTAAAAGCACTCAGTTCATTGAATGAAAAATATAGGAACCACGATTGGGAGTCGGGCAGTGCCGACGGATATGCAGATGCCATTGAAGGCGCATTGAACCTCTACAACCGTGAACGAATAGAATCAACGAAAGATTGGATCAACAGTGAAATGAAGGTCCTGTGGGCTTTTCAGAAGAATGACGGATTGATTGAAGGATGGCATGGTGATGGAAATTTTGCTCGTACTACAATCATGTATTGCCTCTGGAAAACACAAGGAATAACGCCATTGGAATGGGATGCAGATCTTCAACTGGGTGCTGCTGAGATTCCAAATGGTATCAGGGTCTATGTTTCTCATCCAAAGGGATGGAAAGGAAGATTGAAATTTGATACAGAGAGATCAAAAACGGTGATGCATTTTCCGGACGACTATCCTCGAATCAACCAGTTCCAGCAATGGTTTGCCATACAAGATCAAAGTATGTATCTAATAAAAAATCTCCGCACAGGCAAAAGCACAACAACCACAGGAAAGAATCTTCATGAAGGACTTGTCATTCAAGCGAAACCAAATGAAGAGATCTATCTTGAAATTGAAAAAATCAAATAGGTTTTTTCATTTATTTGATTGTATACGAATAGGTAGAGGTTACCTCATCTGGATATGTTGATTTATCATTCAGATATGTTCGAATGTAATCAACCTTAACTCCTTTGGAACCCACTGTTACATTCAAGAATCCACTGTTGGGAAGAATGACTCCTGAAGTATAGGCTTCCTTGTTGAAAGCAGTATGTGTATCATCCGCAGGGTTGGGAACAGATTGATAAATGACACCATCCAACTCCTGCTTGGCAAAAATGTGATCATGTCCTTGAAAAAAGATGGTCACTTTATTTTTTACCATCAATGGATGAATGGGCAAATCCCATCCAGGTCTATTCTTGCTAAATTGGGAGGCGCCATTCTGCCCCTTACCACCCCACTCAAACAATCCGGCTCTTTCGACTCCACCTCTACCTGTACCCAATACATGATGCGAAAAAACAAATTTGTATTTGGCTTTGCTTTGTTCCAGTGTATTCTTAAACCACATGTATTGTGCATCACCGAGGGTAATACCCCACTGGTCCTTTTTCGCCTGTCCTCCTCCTTTATTGCCCTGTTTATCTTTATTTTGTTGTCCGCCATTACCTCCTTGTCCTCCGCCACCTTTGTTTTGTTGCTCTCCTGGCGTATGATCCACTGCAATGCTTGAATGCCAGTATGGATCAATCACTACAAACAATGCATCTCCCCACTCAAAGGCATAATAATCTTTGAGGAGACCTACATACTGCACGGTGTCTTTATCTCCGCTGTACATGTTATCTGGAGCAGGCAATGGAAAATATTTTTTTCTGGCATTGCCAGCAAGTACTGCTGCATTCTGGTTGGTTCCATCCAACAAATATTTTGCTGCCTGTTCATGATTTCCATTTACCAAAAATAAGGGTGGATTGGAACCTGCATTCCCAAGGTATGTTCGTTGCAGTTTGTATGCAGCTTCCACGTTTTCAGTGTTAACGATATTATTTTGCAGCAATCTGTCGATGTTGAAATCATCGCCCATCATGAAATAAAAATCAGGTTTGTAATGCCCTACACTGTCGAGTGTTTTTTTATACAGAACCGGACTGAACATCTTGCCAACCCGCTCCGGATGCGAATCTCCTTGTACTCCGAAAGAAAACGTATCAGATTTTTTCTTTTGTGTTGTAAACCAGGATTCCGCAGAAACAGCAACTTCTTTGCCTGCGGCATTCATCACATGCACACAATAATAATACGTTGTTGAAGGCTCGAGTTTATCAATGATGAATTCAACAGGTGCATCTGAATTGGAAGTGATGATGCTTGTTTTTTTAGTGTATACACCCGACTTATTCGAATACGTTATGTATGCTGTTGAACCAGACTGCAAGATAATACTGGCTGTGATGGAGTTCGATGTTGGTGAACCCATTACAACGTTGCCACTCATCAATGACATGCTAGCATTCTTTCCTTGCTTGTTTTGTTGTCCGCCACCACCTTTCTTTCCACCTTTTTTCATTTCAGGCGGATCGTTGAATTCAATCTGCGCATGCATGGTGGAGCAAAATGAACTGATGAGTAAAAAGAGGAAGATATATTTTTTCATAACCAGTTAAAATGATGATTAACGTTGATAAGTTGTTGTAGTTGATTTTCCGGATGTGTCGATCAGCGTATAGGTGTATTTATTGGTGGCATCCCATGAATAGTTCACATACCCAAACTTATTTGCAATTTTATAGGTTAGTGAATAGGCATTGGTTCCGGTTGATTTAAAATCGGTGATGACTGCATCTTTCAATGGAGATGTTGCAGGCCTCAATGGTTTTGCAAATGCCTGAGGCAAGATTTGATCTTCAGGAGCAGGTGTAGAGGGATCCATGCTCACCTTCCCTTTCATCGCACCAACCACATATGGATAATCGGCAGTTCCATGATAGTGGTAAATATTATTCTTTCCAATGTGACCATGACAAGTATCGAGAGATGACATCGAACTTCCATCGGGCTCCTTCGATCCATATACTGCAAATCCATCCAAAGCAAATGCAATGGGAAGTACAGCTGTTGAAGACAAGTGCATGGGTGCTGCATGATAATGGTAATCATCCGCCCTTCCGCAATGTCCACCCCAATTATCTAATTCACCTATCAAATATGAATCCTCACCTCGGTTGTTGAGCGCATTAAAAATTGGTATACCATTCACTGCAATGGCCACAGCCCCTTTCATCATATGCGTTTTGGTACTCAATGGTGTAGTTGCATATTCAGGCTGAAGCGGAATAGACCAACTGTTCGAGCCTATATATGATTGAGGTATGGGCACTTGCTGCTGCCAACTGGTGATTCCAATCATCATATTGTGATTTGGAAAACCATTTGCAGAAACATAATAATAGTTGAGATCTGAACTGGTTGACACAGCTGGCTTGAATGGCGCATATGCTGAATCCAAAAAAGAAATAAAGGTCTTTGGAATAGTAGTGGTTGAGCCTGAACCAGGATTGTTTGTTCCACCAGTAACAGATGCTTTTTTACAGGCATAAATCGAAGCCAATCCAAAAACGATGGTAAATGCAAGCTGATATCTTTTTTGATGAAAGATGGTACCTCGTGGGAAAAGCCTGTATGTCAGAGCAATTATAATAAGCATTGAAAACAATGCCAACATAGGCATGACATTCGGAAAATAAAATTCAGGTTTGACAGTATTATTCACAGGTACATGATATACCTCATTCATGGTTTGCGATCTTCTGATCTTGAATCGAGCAAGTTCCTGATCCTGCGCAGTCAATTCATTTAGTGGAATTGCAATGGTTTTTCCTTCCAGTTGTTCCAGATAAACAACATGATCATCCCCTTTTGAAAAATTTCCTTTTACAGACCCGCCATCTTTTAATAACCAGGTATTCAAAAGCGCTTCATCTCCCTTGTGAAAATGTCCGCCTGGATGGGCTAAAATCAACATCGGCAGTAACATCACAAAACAAACATGTAATGATTTTGATAACAAGCTCTTTTTCATGTGTCGGTTGTTTATGGGTTAACGTGTATAGGTAACATTCATGACTGCTGAATCAAGTTTGATATTCGAAATGGTCGACATAAAAGCATCCATGGTAATTTGTGATGCAGGCAGTGAAACTGTTGGATTGGCTGAAAGTGCATACAATGTCAATATGTACACTTTAGGGCCGGGACCTTGAGAACAGGGCGGCGTATACATATTTTTCCCATTCACGGTATTGATGCCAAAGCCATATCCGGTTGTTGTGTTTTCAGGAATAGAATTCACTGTTGAAGGAATATTGTACACCACCCAATACACATGCTTGTCGCCTGTCGGCGGAAAATGATGCATAGTAATCGCATAACTCTTGGTGCCACTGGGTGCACCCGACCATTGTAGCCCCGGCGCGATTCCCAGACTGTCGCATGTATATAATTTAGGATAATTCCCATTGTTCTCAAACCCGTTTCCTTTGAACACCAGGGTACTTGTTGCAGGAGGTTTCACAGGATTGGGATTGGCTGCTTTTTTACAAGCCAAAACAACTCCTAAAATGGGAATGATGAAAACAGTTGAAATGAGAAATCTTTTCATGCTTGAAATGTAAAAGGTCACAATCATTGAAAACTTTGACCAGCATGATTCAAACAGGTTTAAAACTTTTTTTTCTTTTTTACCCTTTAGAATACTCTTGATTAAACTAGTTGATTTTGAGTTGGTCAAAAGCAAAACATTGCTTAATGGAAAGACCCTGCATATCCTTTACCAAATTGATTTATATTGGAATGATGATGCTCTTTCAGCTCACTGGATTCACTCAAACTTTTTCGGTGATTTTGGGAAGACCAACCGATACATCCATCACCGTTTCGCTGTTGTATGACAATAATAAGGAAGGTTATATTCAATACGGCACCAACTCAGGTAATTATTCATCCAAAACCAGTCAATTCATCGCTACTGCAGGAAATCCAATTGAAATCAACATTTCCGGGTTGAAAGGAAATACCAAATACTATTATACCATTCAATACCGAAATCAGGGATCAACCCAGGCATATACTGTTTCACCCGAATATTCGTTTCAAACACAAAGACCGTCGGGACAACCATTTTCATTCGTAATAGAAGCAGATCCACATTTGGATGAAAATTCAAGTTATGAATCATACAGACTTACCCTTCAGCACATGTTAACTCGAAAACCAGACTTCATGGTGGATCTGGGAGATAATTTCATGAACGACAAACTTCCCCTGATCAATGAAACCGAAGTAACAAATAGAAATTTGTTATTTAGAGATTATTGGGGCACATCCTCCCATTCCATTCCCCTTTTCATCACCATGGGTAACCATGAAGGTGAATTGGGATGGCTCCCAAACACAGGCCCAACAAGCCTTCCAACCTATGCAGCCACCATCCGTAAAACATATTATCCCAATCCGTTTCCCAACGGGTTTTACTCCGGAAACACAGTTCAATCAAGCAACGTAGGACTTCGAGAAAACTACTATGCATGGGAATGGGGCGATGCCTTGTTTGTGGTGATTGATCCTTATTTCTATACAAAAGCCAAACCTGGTTGGGGTTGGACGCTTGGGAAGGATCAGTACGATTGGTTAAAAAACACCTTGAGAAACAGCAAGGCTAAATTCAAATTTATTTTCAGTCACCAACTCGTTGGTGGCAATGGCAATGAAGGAAGAGGTGGGACCGAGTATGCTCATTTGTATGAAATGGGTGGAAGGAATACGGATTCCACTTGGGGCTTTGATGTGAACAGATCTGGATGGGAGAAACCCATTCATCAGTTGATGGTGGAGACAAAAGTCAATGTCTTCTTTCACGGACATGATCATTTTTATGGCAAGCAAGAAAAAGACGGAGTAGTCTATCAGGAGGTGCCCCAACCATCTGCAAGAAATATCACAACTGTTACTGGAACCGCATATGGCTATTACGATGGCATCTTGCTTCCCAGCAGAGGCTATATTCTTGCAACAGTTTCACCAGATTCCATAAAAGTGGATTACATCCGAACTTACTTACCAACGGAAGAAAATGCAACCAGAAAGAATGGAGAAGTAGCTTTCACATATACAATTAAAAACTCTGTGGTCACTGGTATACCGGTAATTAGCTATGATGATTTGGTGAAAATTTATCCCAATCCCGCCAATACCAAAATCATCATTGAAACCAAAAACTATACAGGCAGTTTTGTTTTCAGATTGCTGAATGCAACTGGATCAGAAATATTGAGATCGCAGGAAAAAGAACTGGATACATCCAATCTTCCAAACGGATCTTATGTGATTCAGGTGAAAACGGATAAATACATTTCATCCAGAAAAATCATCATCAAACATTAAGCAACATCAAGAATAGTAAGGATTACTTTGACTTCTCTGTTTGCTTCAAGTCGACGGGTATTGGGGAATCCGGATACCCAAGTTGAATCTTCAATCCTGGATGTTTTGATTCAAAATTCGTGGCTGCTTCCTTTGTGATGGCCGTATTCCAACAATACAGGTGTTTTAATTTTGTCAGACCATTCAAGGTTTGCAAACCTGCATCATCCATCAAGGTGCCTGTCAGATTCAAGTACTCCAAGGATGATAACTTTCCAATTACTTCTGCAGATACCCCTGTGATTTGCGTATGATGCAAATCAAGTTTTTTCATATTCTTACATCCACCTATCACAGACAACCCTTTGTCTGATATTTTTGTATCTCTCAAATCCAACCACAAAATATTTTCTGACAAAGATGATATACCCTGCAGTTCAACATCTGATATTCTGGGCGTATTGATAGCACTCACCTGCAAAAAACCTGAACCACTGTATATAGGTTTTATCGTGAATCCTTTTTTGATGAGCTGATCAATCAATAAAGAGTCGGCCTTCTTTATCTCAGGTAAAAAATCACTTTCATCTTTTGGCTTATTTGTGGAGGACTTGTCAACTTGTAAATCTGCGGATGATATTTTTTCTTCATCAGTATTCCCCCATAAGAACCCATCGCCATAGGTCAATTGGGCTCCCAGATATGCACTTGACAAAACCATCATCATGGTTATTAGAAAAAGAATATTAAAAACAAGTTTCGACTTCGTCGGATTTGATTGTACTTTATGTGCAAACAAAAGACAAATGGAAAAGATCACCATCACTATTCCAGACCATTTATGCGTATTGACATCTGCTTCTGCAAAACCTCCTGTTTTCAAAAGCAACCAACCACATAGTGCAGATAGAATTCCTGAAATACATGCAAGAACAAGCAGCACTTGCATCACCAGGTAATGTGACTCAAATTTGTCTTTTAAAAAAAAGTGTACAACAAATACCAGGATAAAAATGCCTATTGGCATGTGAACCAGCAATGGATGTAATCTGCCTATAAATTCCACTATCATGCCATCAACTCTTTTACAACTTTTCCTGAAACATCGGTTAAGCGATACCTGCGACCCTGACTTTTATAAATGAATTTTTCATGGTCGATGCCCATCAGATGAAGCATGGTGGCCTGAAAATCATGCACATGAACTTTATCTGTAGCAATGTTATGCGCAAAATCATCTGTGGTGCCATGCACCAAACCTGCTTTCGTTCCACCACCTGCCATCCAAATGGAATAGGCTCCGGGATGATGATCTCTTCCAAAGCCATCAGGCGTTAACTTGCCTTGCGAAAAACTGGTTCTGCCAAATTCACCGCCCCAGATTACCAGCGTATCATCAAGCAAGCCCCGCTGTTTCAAATCTTTTACCAAAGCCGCAGAAGCCTGATCCGTATGCTTTGTAGCTCTCCTGATTCCGGATGCAATGGCGCCATGATGATCCCAACCCAGATGATACAATTGTACAAAACGCACATCCTTTTCTGCCAATCTTCTTGCCATGATGCAATTGTGTGCAAATGTGCCGGGGGTCAATACATCCTCCCCATACATATCTAAAATATGCTGAGGCTCATTGGAAAGATCAGAGATCTCCGGTATGGCCATCTGCATTTTATACGCCATTTCATATTGCTTGATCTGACTTTCAATCTCCGCATCATGCCAAACTTCGTTTTGTAATTTATCGAACCCTTCGATGAAATCCAGTGCCCTTCTGCGGTCTATCCTATCTACTCCCTTGGGATTGTTGATGAATGCAACAGGATCTTTGCTCGACATGAATTGAACTCCCTGATGATGCGATGGCAAAAATCCACTGCTCCATGCCTGATTGCTGATGGGCTGATCTCCTCCCCCTTTTGAAAGCATTACAATAAATGAAGGAAGATTTTCATTCATGCTACCCAAGCCATAACTCAACCAAGAACCCATACATGGCCTTCCACTCAACTGGTTTCCTGTTTGGGTGAAGATCACTGCCGGCTCATGATTGATTTGTTCTGTAAACATGCTCCGTACAATACAAATATCATCTACGATGGATGCCGTATGTGGAATGACATCGGAGAGATAGGCGCCATTTGATCCATATTGTTTGAATGTGGTTGCAGGCATGGCCAATGGAAATGAATATTGATTGCTTACCATGCCGGATATCCTGTTTTTACCAATCACAGATTCCGGAATCTCCATGCCATGCATTTCATAGAGCTTGGGCTTGTAATCAAACAATTCCATCTGCGAAGGACCACCACTCTGAAAAAGATAAATGACCCTCTTTGCCTTGGGTGTGAAATGCGGATTGATCAAAGGAAGATTCACTTCATCTGCCATGCCTTGTGCAATGCCAGGATTGATGTGCTTATTTCCACAACCAAACAAAGAACCGAGCGCAACACTTCCGAGTCCCAACATTGAACCACGTAAAAAATCACGGCGCTTGTTTTGATATTCCCATTCCTGAAATTCGTTCATGTCCTTTTATTTTCTGGTAAGAAATTCGTCTGTATTCATCAATGCCAATGCAGTGGTTGACATGGCCGCCAATGTTATGGTATCCGTTGTTGCTGCATCTTTTGTTCCATTCAATAAGAATTCACAAGCCTTATCAGGTGTCTTTTGAAATTGTGCAACCTCTGCATCATACATCTTTATCAACAATGATACTTCCTTTTGATTTGGATTTCTCCCTGTTACCAACCTGAATCCAAATCGCAAGCGTTCGCTCACATTGCTGCCACCTTCCTTCATCATGCGCAGCCCAACAAACCTGGATGCCTCTACCATCTGCGGATCATTCAACATCGCAAGAGATTGCATGGGAGAACTGGACTTCGCCCTTTTAACTGTACAAACGGATCGATCGGGTGCATCAAATATTTGTAAGAAAGGAACTACACTTGTTCTTTTCCTGACTGTGTAAATACTTTTTCTGAATTTATCCTCACCTTCTGAAAGTAAATACTTGTAACGCCAATTCTTATCACTCAGTTCATCCCACAATCCTTCTGGTTGATATGGATAAACACTTTTCCCACCCACTTTTTCGGATAGCAAATTGGAAATGGCCAACGCATTGTCGCGTATCATTTCTGCAGGAAGTCTGTATCGTGGATTGCGGGTAAAATATTCATTGTTTGGATCTGCCTGTATGATTGCTTTATCAGTGATGGATGATTGCTGATAGGTTGCACTCATGAAAATGTATTTCATCAACGCTTTTGTATCCCATCCATGTTCCCTGTACCATATCGCCAAATGATCCAACAAATCCTGTTGCAGCGGCATATCTCCCTGATTACCGAAATCATCTGAGGTTTTTACCAATCCCTTCCCAAAGATCAATTGCCAAACACGATTGACCGCCACCCTGGAAGTCAATGGATTTTTTTCATCGAATAACCACTTGGCCAATCCCATTCTGTTCTTGGGCAAATCTTTTTCATATGGAAGAATAGATGCAGGCATGGAAGGTTGAACCTGTTCACCATAGCTATCATAGATACCTCGCTTCAAAACATAGCTTGGTCTTGGTTTTGGCAGATCGCCCATCACCATCACCTGTTGAACAGAATCATATATATCACAAAGTGCTTTCCTGGTTTGCATCAATGTTGTTACCTGAATGGAATCCTTTTTTTGTTTGAAGTCCAACGGCTTTTTGTTAAAAAGATAATTCACTTCTATACCCGTGATGGAGGAATTGAACATATGGAATTCATCAATCTCTCCGCCAGGAAAGGATTTATCCAATGACCTTCTTCCAAAATCCAATCCATTGTATTTATCCCCCTTGTGAATGTTGGCGAACGGTCGCATGTGTTTGATCAAACCATCATACTCCACATCCGTATTGATCTTTTTCCCATTCAGATAAATCGTCACTCCAGACGCCTTGCTGCTTCCATCATAACTTACTGCCACATGATACCACTGATTGGTATCCAGCTTTTCCCTTCCAATAACACTGATGCAATTATGTGGATAGGCATTAATCAGTCGCACATTGATCTTGTTGTTCAATAACAATAAATCATATCCCTGATAACCATAACGATGCGGTTCTCCTGAATAAAAAATGGTTGCCTTCTTTTCATTGTGTCCAATCTTCAACCACATTCCATAGGAAAATGGTTGATACCTCTCAAAATATCCTACATCGTATGCCGGAAAATTGACATAGGTTTCATCGTTGTACTTAAGCGATTTTCCCAGCACTCCATTTCCAAATTCTGCATTGCGATACATCGCATTCAACTTTGGATCTGCCTCGTTATAGAAAAAATCTTTTTTGTCTTTCGTGCCACTCTTATCAAACCCCAGCTTTGCAATCAACTTTTTCGACAATGATTGTCCGATCATTTTTTCCTGCATGGATTCTTGTTGCGCTTCCAAGGTGGAAATCCGCTCCTGCTCATGCTTTTCCATCATCCGGATCTGTTGATTCAATTGACTGATTTGCTGATCTTGTTTATTTGATGTAAGCATCATGGTAGGACCAGGAACCATGTCCTGATCTCCATAGTTTGGACTTCCCTTTTCAAACGTGCTGTTGAAAAATGCAAACATGGAATAATAATCCTTCTGACTGATGGGATCAAATTTATGATCGTGACATTTAGCGCAACCTACTGTCATTCCAAGCAAAGCTGTTCCCAATGTATTTGTTCTATCTACCACATACTCCACCCTGAATTCCTCTTCAATGATACCGGCCTCTGTATTCTGTTTATGATTCCTGTTGAATCCTGTTGCAAGAAGTTGTTCTTTGGTGTGATTGGGAATGAGATCACCAGCCAACTGCCATGTGATGAAATCGTTGAAGGGAATATTTCGATTGTATGCACTGATGACCCAATCACGCCAGGGACTCATGTCATGATGTTTATCGTCCAAATACCCATGACTGTCTGCAAACCTAGCGGCATCCAGCCAGTATGCCGACATCCGTTCACCATAATGTTTTGAAGCAAGAAAAGCATCCACCAGATGCTCGTAAGCATTGGGATCTTTGCTTTGCACAAAAGCATCAATCTCTTGTATAGAAGGAGAAATACCTCTAATATCGAAACTCAATCTTCGGATCAATGTTTCTTTATCCGCGATAGAAGTGGGATGCAATTTTTGCTCTTCCACCATGTTTACAATGAATCTGTCAATATCATTTTTCACCCATTCCTTGTGTTCTACTTTGGGGATTGACTTTTTCTCGGGGGCAACAAAAGCCCAGTGCTTTTTGTATTCTGCACCCTGATCGATCCACTTGACGAGAATGGCTTTTTCGTATGATGTCAATTCCAAATGCGATTCAGGTGAAGGCATTTTATATTTGGCATCTTCACTGAGTATGCGATGTATGAGTTCGCTTTTTGAAAGACTTCCCGGATGGATGGCGTTCCTGCCCGACTCTGTTACTGTGTTGTATGCAAAATCAGCCAGATCCAAACGCAATCCAGCCTTTTGCTTTTTTGCATCAGGACCGTGACAAGAAAAACATTTATCGGATAAAATTTTCTTTACATGTTTGTTGTAGTCGATTTGTTCTGGAAGCGATTGTGACGCCAACTCAACATCGTCAGGTAATGTGTACCTATCGCAACCCATCATCAGCGCTGCAATGAAAAACAAATGATAAAACCTCATATGCTTTCGTGAGCAATCAATTAAATGATATGTAATTGAATTCAACATCCTATATATTTAAACACGTTCAAGCATGTATGGATATGTTTTTCCTGCATTCCATTGTGGGATATACAAATTCTTATCATCGTCAATACACACATCATGACAATGTTTAAAGATGGGTTGATCCTGAACCATCAAATCTAGTTCACCATGACGGTAGGTTGGCTTTGTTCCTCCCGGGTTTGAGACAACTTTGTTG
>CANFHO010000093.1 GCA_947447005.1 Chitinophagaceae bacterium | reverse complement strand
CTTCGATTTTTTATAATCCATCGAAATCAGGGGAATTATGTTTTCAACAATCCAAAGAAGAATCATGCCAGCAACAAAAAAACCCGCTCTCTCGAGGGGTCTTTTTTCAAGGTCGCTGAAATAGGAAATCAACGTATCCATTTTCATTTCGTTTATTAATTAGACATCAAAGGCATAGCCAACATGAGCAAATCTTCTGATTCATCCTGTTCAACTGGTTTCAACAAACCGGCTTTGGTTGGAGTTGAAAGTTCAACACGAACCTCATCACTGCTTGTTCCCGCAAGCATTTCAATGATAAACCTGGCATTGAAAGAAATTGAAATATCCTCTCCATCATATTGGCACGACATGCGCTCGCTTCCTTCCTGGCTGAAATCAACATCTTGCGCAATCAACTGAAGTTCGCTCCCAGAAATATTGAGCGTAACCAGGTTGGTGCTTTTATTACTGAAGATGCTGATACGACGAAGCGCAGATTGAAAATCCTGACGATTGATGGTCATTCTGTAAGGATTTTCAGCAGGTATAACCACTTTATAATCTGGAAACCTTGCATCAAGGAGTCGACATGAAAGCTGAACCGTTCCGTGGTTTACAAATAAATGGTTGTTGTTGTAAGAGATAGAGATTTCATCTTCGTTGTCTGGCAAAGAACCCTTCAATAGATTAAGTGGTTTCTTTGGAACAATGAATGAGTCTGTCTTTGGACAAGCAACATCCATCAGTTTATAACGAACCAACCTGTGTGCATCTGTGGCAACAGTGGTAAGTGATTTTTTGTCTAGTTCAAAGTAAACACCCGTCATAGCCGGACGAAGATCATCGTTGCTTACAGCAAAAATTGTTTTGTTGATTGCAGTAAGCAATTGATGGCTGGTCATGGTAAATGCAGAAGTTTCGTCTGCCGGAGGTTCTTTTGGAAAGTTGTCGGGATTTTCGCCCATTACCTTGTACTTACCATTATCGCTTGTGATTTCAATACCGAAATTCTTATCGATATCAAATGTAAGCGGCTGGTTTGGAAGGTTTTTTAGAGAATCCATCAGGATTTTGGCTGGAATACAAACACGACCACTGTCTTTTGCTTCGATATCCAACTGGATTTTCATTACAGTTTCAAGATCGGTTGCAATAACTCGCAGTGTGTTTTTTTCTATTTCGAAAAGAAAGTCTTCCAGGATCGGCAGGACATTGTTTGATCCGATGACACCGTTGATCTGTTGGAGCTGCTTCAATAACGCGGATGAGGAAACAATGAATTTCATAATGAACACAATTTGTATGTAAGCAAATATAAATCCAAGTATCCGTTTTTGGTTTTGAATTTTTTGACATTTTGGTTAAAAAACGCTCCAAATATGTTGAAAACCAATGGTGGGCGAAAACAGATTGAGTAATTTGCGGCTGATGGAAGAAATAAACAGACGATACAAGACGTATACACCCGATCAGGCATATGTGAAAATCCGCCACTACTGTGCATTTCAGGAAAGAACCCACCAGGAAGTGAAAATGAAGTTAAGGGGTTATGGTTTAGCTTGGTCCGATATAGAGCAAATGATTTCAAAGTTGATTGAAGAAGGGTTTTTGAACGAAGAAAGGTTTGCAGCCGCTTTTGTTGGGGGTAAATTCAGGATGAAACAGTGGGGAAGGAAGAAAATCGAAATGGAATTGAGAAAAAAACAGGTATCTGAGTATAATGTCAAAAAAGCCATCAGAGACGAAATAGATATGGATGAATATCAAAAAACAATTTCTAAGCTGATCGAAAAAAAATGGAACTCCATCAAACCTGCTGATGATACTATGTATACAAAGCAAGCCAAAGTACGAGCATATATGTTGCAAAGGGGATTTGAAAATAATTTCATCAGTGAGGGGATGAAGGCGTTTTTAAAAAACGACGAGTAACAAGTTGCTGCATACAAGAAAGTGGTAATGAGTTATGGGTGTTTTTATAAGGCTGTTTCTTGTTACTAGTAGCTTGTTACTTGTAACTATGTATTTTTACATCATGAACACATTATCCATCACCACCATACAAACCAAATTGTTTTGGGAGGACAAGCAAGCGAATCTTTCGATGCTTGAAGAGAAGATCATGGGTATACAAGAGAAAACAAACATTGTAATCTTGCCTGAAATGTTCAGTACCGGATTTAGCATGAAACCCGAGTTTCTTGCTGAGACCATGGAGGGAGAAACATTGCGCTGGATGAGGGCAGTGGCTAAATCGAAAGGCATTATTCTCACTGGTAGTGTTATTATTGAAGAGGAAGGAAATTACTATAACAGGTTGATTTGGATGTTACCCAACGGACAGCTTGGTGTGTATGATAAAAGACATTGTTTTTCATTGGCTGGAGAAGATGAACACTATACGGGGGGTAGCAAACGCCTGGTATCATCTGTTGGAGGATGGAAAATCAATTTAAATATTTGCTATGATTTGCGCTTCCCTGTTTGGACGCGACAATCCATTCACACAGACCCAGAAAAAGAACCTTCTCCCGAATATGATATATTAATAAATGTAGCAAACTGGCCAGAGAAAAGAAGCCACGCATGGAAAACATTGTTAATGGCAAGGGCCATCGAAAATCAGTGTTTTGTTGTGGGTGTAAATCGGGTAGGAGAAGATGGAAACGGATTATATCATAGTGGAGACAGTATGGTCATTGACCCACTTGGACAAACGCTATATCACAAGGCACACGAAGAAGACATACATACAATTGTCATTGAAAAAGCTACGTTAGAGGAAGTAAGATCAAGTTTTCCTTTTTGGAATGATGCCGATGGTTTCCTTATTGCACCATAAAATATACGCTCTTTTTACTACGACTAGGTATAAACCCTTACACACCCGTATACCGAATACTGATTTATAAAAACTATCAATTGATAAATTTCTAAGTACCCCAAAAGAGGTATAATATTGTGTTGTCAATGCGACGCTACCGTACGAAAGCAAGCAAAGACAAACAATCCAAGAAAAACCAAATCCAATCCAATCCAACAGAAAAACCGATCCTAAAAAAACCAAACCAAGAAATCCAAATCCAACGAAAAAACTTAAAATCCAAATCCAACAGAAAAATCCAATCCAAATCCAACAAAAACCTCAAAAATCCAATCCTACCATCGAACATCGTAAATCGATCTTCGAAGAAAAACCACAGGCGTCCTATCACTATGAAACCATAACATCTATTTTAACCGCCTGAAAATATTTACCCCGCTTCGTGCGGGGTAATTTTTTTTGTACGCTGTTCCTGCCGAAGGCAGGCAGGCCTCGTGCCCTGTGCCCCGTCCCTTGTGCCTGTCATTTATTTATTCAAATGAACCAATATCAGGAACAAATCCGCAGAACCATCCATGGTAGGTTCATTGGTTGAATAATCAGCCCAATCGTCCCAATATTTGATATGATCTGGCTGAAAAGCAGCATATTCATCTGGTTCACTCAATCTGATGGCCAGCATTCCATCGTGAATCGTTGACCACAGCGGACCATCCACGAGGCTTCCTGCGATCATTTCTTTTTTTACCACCCAGAAGGGCATATGTACATCGTTAGGAAAATCGCCATTGGCAGGAACACCAGTAATCATGCTGGTTCCCCAGGGGTTGACCCCAAGAAGCCAGTTTACATGATCTTGCACGAGTTGCTGGTATTTCTTATCGCCGGTCATGCGTTCATATAGAATAGCCTGCGTTGCAACTGCAGCAGCCAAATGATTGGAGCACCAAATAAAAAGATGTCCAACCCCATAGATGTTTTGTGTTGCTTTAGAGGAAATATGATCCAGGTTGTGTTGATAATATCGAATCACTTTCTTTTTGATATTGGCATCTCCGGCTTCCCAAAGGGCAAAGTGACCCATATTGACATATGGATACATTTCGTAGTGTAAAGAAGAGTCCATTTCCATCCACGAAGTGGATTGAATGATATTGGCATAATGTACAGCATCTTTTAAGTACAAAGGATTTTTGGTGGCTTTGTATAATTCTGCTGCCGCCCATTCCATATCATCTGCCCAGGTGCGCTCATTGTATCTGTAAGGTGCGCCATAACTGTTTCCCTGTTGGAATCCTTCCTTTTCCTTTCCCATCTTATACAATTCAATCGCATCTTTCAGGCATTGTTTTGCGAAGAGCTCATCATGTAAATCATTTTTCCAAATGCGATAACCCATGGCCATCGCTGCTGCTGATCTTCCTGCAACATTGGATACACCGGTTGCCTGGCTTTTGTATTTACCAACTCCCTGTGGTTTACCATTGGCAAAGTATGCAGGTCTGTACTTGTTCACGCCCCAGCCATAGTTGGCGGGATCATCATCGGGCATTTTGAAACCAAGATGATCACGATCGTCTGCAACCTGATGAATGAGTTGATCTGGTGTTGGATGAAGTTTGTGTATCCAGTCCAACCCCCATTTTGCTTCATCCAAGATATCTGGAATTCCGTTGGGTCCTTTTTGTCCGAGAGCATTGTATTTGTCAGCAAATCCCTTTTTGTTCCACTCAAACGCCATCATCATTCTGGCGGTGGCATTGCTTCCGGTGATGAGGTATTTCAATTGATCACCTGCATCATGCCATCCCCCTGTTGCATCCACATAGCTTGAGTCGGGCATGTTGCTATAAAACGACCTACCGTCTAAAGCATGGCAAACCCGGTCGATATATGGGTTGTAGCCACATCGCTGGGTTTGCATAAAATGAATAACATCTTCATGAATTGCAGGATATTTTCCAATACGAAAAACAGGAGATCGTTTTTCTCCGCCTTTGTTTGAAATATAATATTCACCCTCATGTTTTATGTTTGAGAAATCAAACGTATAGCAATGTTCAAACGGGGGCCATGGTGCAGATGTTGTTCTTGAAAATGAAAGTGGCAGCGATTTCCCCGAAGCATCAATGATTTGAAAGTTTTCTTTGATCTCTAGCTTAGACAACAATATGGCGGTTTTTGGAAAAGCATTTGTATATCCAACCAGATTTACACGATAGAAATAATCTTGTGCCGAAACATCCGATACAATCGAAATAAAAAACAATACGAAGGGCACTGAATTTTTGAGAAAAAGTGTTTTAAGTCCCGATATCATAAGTTGTATTTCATTTTTGATTTAAAGAAGATAATAACCTGGAAATGAATCCATCCATTTCTGCATTATCAATCCATCTTGCTACGGCTATTAATTCATGTTTCCTGTCAACATAGATCATATTGGTTCCATTTCCGATATGCACAAAAACTTCTTCCGATGCTGATGGCAATAACTTTTTGTCTGTGTTCAAAAAATAATTCATGAAACCATATTCTTTGTTCGCTGGTGTTGGTGTTGTTGCAAAATCAAACCATTTTGATGATACCAATTGTTTGCCATTCCAGTTTCCTTTGTGGTAGGTCAGCAATCCAAATCTGGCCATATCCAAGGCAGATATAAACATCCCACCTCCAAAATGTCCACCACCACTTACAGATTGAATCATCTTACCATCCAATACAATCCACGAATTTCTGTAGCCCGTCCAGAGCCATGTATTGCTTGCTCCAATGGGTTTCATGATTTCATCCCTTAATACTTCGGGCAGCGGTTTGTGCATAACAACCGTAGTTGCAAGTGCCAATGCGTTAACGCGGGTATCGTTATATTTCCATGAACTTCCAGGCTCGTTGCGTTTTCTGGTCAACCACTCTTGTGGCTTGTCTGTTGGCCTGTCTGCCCAATCCGGTTTCCCCCACAATGTAACTTCCATATCACTGCTTTGTCGCAACAGATGATCCCAGCTAATTTTGCGGTTGTGTTCGGTATTAAAGGGTTCAATGAATTGGGGTTTGCCCATTTCATCGGCACTTCTATACACACGATTGTCATATATTTCGATAGGAGGCAGATAGGTAAATACTTTGTCGTCTATATTTTTTATCAGGCCACGATCAACAGCCAAGCCAACGACGGTCGATAAAAAACTTTTGGTAACACTGTGCGTTTGATCCACCCTGTTCACATCACCCCAGGTTGCTATGATATATCCCTTGTAGATGATAATTCCTGAAGCATCCCCTCGTACAGAAAACGGACCGATTCCATCGCTGAAGGGTTCTTTGCCAAAGCTCATGGCTTGCGACAATTCCTGATCTCTTGGGTTTTTGCTCTCATTGGCAATGGCAAATTGAATTGCCTCCTGAAGTTTGCTGCTATCTATTCCGAACGTTGAGGGTCTTCTGGTTTCCCAGTTTCCTTCAGCAGGGAAATAGTGAACTGGTAAAGATTTTTGTGCTTCAGCAGTAAAAGCACTGAACGTAAAAAATAAAAATATTATGTATTTCATCATCACAAAGTTGAATCAATTAATTCTAATATAAGGTACAAATAAAGTGTGATGATGCAAGTCATTTGAATTGATACAAAGCTTGCTTAAAATTGAGATTAATACGGAAAATCCATTAAAGAATCATATCATCCATGGCAAAGCCAAATCAATTCGATATACAAAACATGTCAGCATCTGAGACAGATGATGTCATTCTCAAGTTGGGAAGCGATAAAATCAAAGGATTATCATCATCATCATTATCAGAAATCGCCAAAAAAAACGGACTGAATGTTCTTACCACACATCAAAATACCCAATGGTGGAAAGAACTATTGATGCATTTTAAAAGCCCCCTTATTATCATTTTGTTGATTGCGTCAGCGATCTCTTATGCTGTTGCAGAAACGCTGAATGCATCCATCATTATATTGATGGTATTGATTGGGGTGGGCATAGATTTTTTTCAGGAAAGAGATGCCAGAAACGCTGCGGAAAAACTGAAGCAGATTGTAAAAACAAAGGTCAATGTCATCCGCGATTCAACTGAAGTAGAAGTATTGTCGCAGGATATTTTTCCCGGAGATATTTTGTTGCTCAATGCGGGAAAGATTATTCCTGCCGATGCAAGAATTCTGTTGTGTAAGGAGTTTTATGTGAATCAATCTTCTCTTACCGGAGAAAGTTTTCCATGCCAAAAGGAAGCTGGTTCTATTCCAAACAAGGGATCAGATATAACAGCAATGAATAATATTGTTTTTGCAGGTTCCAATGTTATTTCTGGAACAGCAACTGTATTGGTCATAAATACAGGTGTAAATACCAAGTTCGGGGAGATTGCAGAAAAGTTAATATCCAGAGAAGAAGAAACCGATTTCGGAAGAGGGATGAAAGAGTTTGGTTATCTCGTGATGAAGATTACGATTGTGTTGGTATTGTTTATATTTTTCATCAATGCAATGATGAAACAAAATATGCTTGAGTCTTTCATGTTTGCAATTGCAGTTGCGGTGGGACTCACACCCGAGTTATTACCAATGATTATGTCATTAACGATGTCGAAGGGATCTTTGCAAATGGCAAAGAAGGGTGTTATTGTAAAACGATTGTCGGCCATCCCCAATTTTGGCAGCATGGAAGTTTTGTGTACAGATAAAACCGGAACGATTACCGAGGATCGTATCAAGTTAATAAAATGTGTCAATGCCAAGGGAGAAGAATCAGAAGAGGTATTTATGATGGGATATCTAAATAGTTTTCATCAAACCGGCATAAAAAATCCATTGGATGATGCGATATTGGATCATGGTAAACCAATCATCAATACATATAAAAAGGTTGATGAAATTCCATTTGATTTTTATAGAAAGCGCATGAGTGTGGTGATTCATGATGGAACATCTTTTACACTGATATGCAAAGGAGCTCCGGAAGAATTATTAAAAATATGTGATGATGAAAAGTCATTATTGGACGCAGCAAACCTGCAATATGAAAAACTCAGTATGGATGGATTTCGCGTATTGGGAATTGCTGTTAAAAAAATGTCTGAACAACATGCCTATACGCATGAAGACGAACAACATCTTTCATTACTGGGTTTTGTGGCATTTATGGATCCACCCAAAGAAGATGCAGATGATGTGATACGGGAACTGGCATCAATAGGTGTTGAGGTTAAGATTATAACTGGTGATAATCGTTGGGTAACAGAAAAGATTTGCAAGGATATAGGACTTCATATCAAGGGTATTATGCAAGGACATGAAATGGATATGCTTACAGATGATGCATTGAGTAAAAGAGTAATGGACACCACTATTTTTACACGGTTCTCTCCAGATCAAAAAAACAGAATCATTACAGCATTGAAAGGTCATCACCATGCGGTTGGATATATGGGAGATGGCATCAATGATGCACCTTCATTAAAAGCAGCCGATATTGGTATTTCTGTAAACAGTGGAACAGATGTTGCAAAAGAAACAGCCGATATCATCCTTACAAAAAAAGACTTATTGGTGTTGAAGGATGGTATATTGGAAGGAAGAAAAACCTTTGGGAATACCATGAAATATATTCTCATGGGATTGAGTTCAAATTTTGGTAACATGTTTTCTGTGGCGGCAGCAACGTTGTTCCTTCCTTTTCTACCCATGTTACCCGTGCAGATCCTGATGAATAATTTTTTATACGATATGTCGCAAATTGGCATACCATCTGATCATGTGGATGAGGTCTATACCCAAACCCCCAAGCGTTGGAACATGAAAAGCATTTATCGATTTATGTTTTTATTTGGCTTGATCAGTTCCATTTTTGATATGCTTACATTTTGGATTTTATTCAAGTATTTTGACATCACTGTAAACCAGTTTCGCACAGGATGGTTCATGGAATCTCTGGCTACGCAAATACTCGTAATCTTTGTGATTAGAACCAGCATGGTGCCTTTTTATAAAAGCAAGCCATCGAAAAAACTTGTATTTACTACAATATTTTTTTTGTTGATGGGATGGTCTCTACCCTATTTACCTTTTGCAGATAAAATCGGGTTTGAACCCCTTTCACTAAGGATCATTGTTTATTTAGGTGTATTGGTGATTGTTTATCTTATATCAGCAGAGCTCATCAAAAAGATGTTCAACCGAAAATGGGATATGGGTATCTAATCGATGAATGATTATTCTTCCTACATTTAATCATCATCTTTTCTATTATGTCCAATACTTATGATGCAATAGTTATAGGCTCCGGTATCAGCGGAGGTTGGGCTGCCAAAGAACTCTGTGAAAAGGGGTTGAAGACATTGGTATTGGAACGAGGAAGAATGGTGGAGCATCTCAAAGATTATCCAACTGCCACAAAAAACCCCTGGGAGTTTCCACATCGGGGGAAGATGTCAGATTCATTTCTGAAAGAAAATCCGTTGATTACCAAGGCTGCTGGTTTTGGTGAAGACACAGCTCATTTTTTCATTGAAGACAAAGATCATCCGTATGTGCAGGAAAAGGAATTTGATTGGATTCGGGGATATCAGGTGGGAGGTAAATCCCTGATATGGGGAAGGGCTTGTCCGAGATGGAGTTCCAATGAATTCATTGCTCCCGCCAGAGATGGCTATGGCATTGAATGGCCAATAAGCTATGATGATGTTGCTCCATGGTATTCATATGTGGAGCGCTTTGCCGGCATATGCGGAAACAAAGATGGGTTGGCTACCATGCCCGATGGAGAATATCTTCCACCCTTTGATTTCAATTGTGTGGAGAAAGATCTTCAACAAAAAATATCACGAAAATATAAGGACAGGCATATGATTCAAGGTCGTTGGGCGCATATTACAAAGCCCCAACAGATTCATCTGGATCAAGGTCGAAGTAGTTGTCAGTCGCGCGACCTTTGCATGCGGGGTTGCCCCTTCGGGGGATATTTTAGTTCAAATTCATCAACACTTCCATGGGCTGAGCGAACAGGCAATCTGACAATGAAAACGCATGCGGTTGTGCATTCAATCATCTATGATGATAAAACAGGCAACGCAAGTGGTGTTCGTGTGATCGATGCCATTACACATCAAGCCACAGAATATTTTTCAAAAGTCATTTTTCTGAATGCTTCTGCACTGAACAGCAATTTGATTTTATTGAATTCCACATCATCCCGTTTTCCCAACGGATTGGGAAACGACAATGGTTTGTTGGGTAGGTATGTTTGTCATCATAATTATCGTGGTTCCCTGGGCGGCTCAATTGAGGGTTTTGAGGATGTGTATTACTATGGACGCAAGCCGGCTGAATCGATGATGGCCAATTTCAGAAATTTTGGAAAGAACGATATGGATTTTGTGGGTACCTATATGTCATTCATGGGTGCATACAGAACACGCGGAAATTCAGATGAGGCAACTGATTTGATAGGGGCAGATTTAAAAAGATCGATGATTGAAGCGGGTCCCTGGGGAATGTATATGTACATGCAGGGAGAGACGGTTCCAAAGTATGACAACCGTGTGTATTTGAGTCAAACCGAAAAAGATCCCTGGGGCATTCCGAAATTGGTGATGGATGTATCGTACGACAACAACGATGAATTGTTGTTGAAGGATTTCCTGACGCAGGGTGCGGAAATGTTGGATGCGGCTGGTGTCAAGAATATCAGCACGCATGATAATCATTGGGCTCCGGGAAGAGATATACATGAAATGGGTGGATGCAGGATGGGCAAAGACGCCAAGACATCCTTACTCAATGCATACAATCAATTGCATCATTGTAAGAATGTGTATGTAACTGATGGCGCATGTATGACCAGCACTGCTAATCAGAGTCCTTCGATCTTGTACATGGCCCTCACCGCGCGTGCTGCACATCATGCGGTGGGTGAATTGAAGAAGGGGAATTTATAATAGGCAGGGAGGCAAAGAGGCAAGGATGAGCGAATCGGTTTATTTTAGCCTATTCATACATCACCAATGGTTTTCCGGAGGGAGCGTTGATGATTTGAGATCTGATATCAAAAACATGATCAATCAATTCACTGCTAAGTATATCACCTGTTTTTCCGGAAGATATCAAGCGACCATTTTTCATGAAATGGAGTGCATCACCGAACCTGATTGCCAGATTGATATCATGTATAATAATTACCACTACCGTTTTTTCATCCATGAAAGATCTTGCCAATTGTAAAAACTCTTGTTGGTATTTGATATCTAAACTATTCAACGGTTCATCAAGGAATAAATATCTGAATCCTTCAGAGGGCGTATTCCAAATCTGAGCGAGCACCCTTGCATATTGAACACGTTGTTTTTCTCCTCCACTCAATGTTAAATAATCTCTTTCAGACATATCATCAATGCCCAGTAGTTTCATCACCTCATGACAAATCAACCTATCTTGGGAAGTTGGTTGAAGGTTAAAATGGGGATAACGGCCCATCATAACAACTTCATCTACACGAAGTGGAAATTGCAAATGAGGTTGCTGACTCAATACGGCTCTTTTTTTTGCGAGATCAAGTGTAGGGATGCTTTCGATCTTTATATTATCATACAATACTTCACCTGAAAACGTTTTTGTTTCACCGCTGAAGATCTTCAATAGACTTGATTTTCCTGATCCGTTGGGTCCCAGGATCATATGTACTTTCCCTGGTTCAAATGAAACAGAAATATCATGTAGGATGGTTTTTCTTCCCACAGAAAAAGATATGTTGTTCAGCTTAAGCATCATCCCCTCCGTTTTTACCCAATACATTATTTCGTTTCAGAAGAATGATGAAAACTGGTGCACCCACCAATGATGTGATGATGCCAATGGGAATTTCTGCAGGCGCCAACAACAATCTTGCCAGAAGATCGGCTACCAATAAAATTACAGCACCCAATATAGCAGAAGCAGGAAGCAGGATTCTGTTATCACTTCCAATAACAGATCGAAGGATATGTGGAACAATCAATCCAATAAAGCTGATTACGCCAACAAAAGCTGTGGCAACCGAAACCATCAGTGTATTCAGGATCAACACATTTCTTTTTAATTTTTCCGTATCCACACCCAAATAAGTTGCCTCTTCTTCTCCCAATAACAATGCGTTGATCTGTTTTGAATATTTGAAAGAAAGAGAAAAAACAATAAGCACAACCACTCCTGTAATGCATACTTGAAGCCATGAGGATCCGGAGAATGTTCCGAGGTTCCAAAATGTAATGCTGCGTGCCTGGGGATCTCTGGCGAGATAACTCATAAAACCTGTACCACTCAATCCAACTGCGTTTACAGCCATTCCAATCAATAGTAGTGAAAGAATAGGAATGCCCTTTGAATGTTTTGCCAATCCATACACTGTGAATGTGGCAACGAGTCCACCACAAAAAGCAAACAATGGAACCAGGAACGGACCTGTTTGTGCTTTCATGTTGGGTGACATACTTGCTGACAATACAAAAACGATGGATGCCCCGAAAGCCGCACCAGCGCTGGTTCCTGCCAATCCGGGTTCAACAATGGGGTTTCGAAACAATCCTTGCATCAGTACACCCGATACCGCAAGTATCGCACCTGTGATCATGCAAAGCAATACTCTGGGCAATCGGAGTTTCAGGAATACACCTTCGTGAATCGATGCCTGATCTTCACCATTAAAAAAATGTTTCAATGATGAAATCATTTCCGT
>CANFHO010000092.1 GCA_947447005.1 Chitinophagaceae bacterium | reverse complement strand
GAGTCATTCAACATGGTGAATGGATTCGCAGGCATATCGGGCTCAAACACCGTATCAAGATGTCCGATGAGAAAAAGTTTCTTCCCTTTGTTTCCTTTTCGCGTAGCAACAAGATGTCCTGCGCGTTTCATGGAGTCCGGCATGTTGATCCAGGTGCACGTAAATCCGGCTTTTTCAAGTTCGTGGGAATAAATGGCACCCACTTTTTTCACGCCGGCAATATTCAATGTACCGCTGTTGATATCAACCGTTTCTTTCAGAAGCTTCATTGCTTCGGGAAGATGCTGATCGATGTAGGCAATCACTTTTTTCTCAACATCAGAAGGCTGTTGAGCAGAAACATGGAACGTAATAAGTGTGAGGATGGCTGAAAATAAAATAGTCCTTTTCATGAAATGGTTTGAAGGACTAATTTACTGAAATGTTTTTCTAATTAGTGGAATAGTGGAAAAGTGGAATAGTGGAAAAGTGGAAGGGTGGAATAGTTGAAAGGTGGAAATACTAAGTTCTCTCCTCCACTATTCCACTATTCCACCCTTCCACTCTTCCACTTTTCCACTATTCCACCCTTCCACCCTTCCACTTTTCAACTATTCCACTATTCCACTCTTCCACCTTTCCAGTTGCTGCTTGAGCATTTTCGCAGGTACTACACCAGATTGGCGCCATTTGACAAATCCTTTTTTGAAGATGATGAGCGTGGGTACGCCTTGCACGTTGAAAGATCGGGCTACTTGCGGATTCTTATCTACATCTACTTTCAGGATAATAGCCGTATCGCCAATCATGTCTTTTAGTTCTTTGAGGATGGGTGCCATCATTTTACAGGGACCGCACCATTCTGCTGAAAAATCGACCAGCACTGGTTTTTCGCCGTTGATGATATCGCCGAAGGAAGTATTTGCTGACATATTATTTTGTGTTTTTCTTTAACAAACTGAATGTCAGAGCGCCTAACATCGCAAAATACACGGTGCTGTTGAGTGGACTGGAGGTAATCCTGCAGGTACCGCTGGCACAGCCAACGAATTTCCAGTAGAAAAAGCCTCCAATGCCACCAACCATCGCACCGATAAAATAAAGGATATTGTTCAGGAAGAATTTTTTGATACCCATGAGATCAGTTGAGTTTATGGTTCAATACACTCCATGGTCCACCATTGTATACTTCTTCAAAGCCTTTGCTTTTCAGGATACTTCTGGCTGATGCACTGCGCATTCCTGATGCACAGCATGTAACAATTGGTTTGCCTTTGGGGATCTTGGATAATTTTGAATTGATTTCATTCAAGGGGATATTGACTGAGCCTTTGATGTGACCGCCGGAAAATTCGCCAGGTGTACGTACATCCATGATGAATGCACCACGCTGTTTCAATTCGCTGTAGTTCACAGCAGGCTTCGATTTAAAAAGGTTTTTCAGAAAATTCAACATATTGGTTTGGTTTTAAGGATGCTACAGAATCAGTTTGATTACTTTTCTTTTTTACAAGTACTGATACCGAATGGAAGATATAACGGGCAGAAACTGACTACGCTGGTGAGAAGGAAAACACCGCCCAAGACAAGCAGAACGATTCCAAGTGTGCCTTCAACAGTCTTGGTGAAATACAAAACGGCAAATACTGCAGCGAGTAAAACCCGGATGAGTTTATCGGCAGATCCCATGTTTTTTTTCATATCGGTTGATTTTAGAATTCAAAACTAAAATTCCGATAGGACAAAGTATATGACTTTTGTCACAGAAGAAGGTTAAGGAATGTTGAGGGAGGTTGAGGGAGGTTGAGGGAGTTTATAATTTAACTTCTCTTAACAGGCCGAAGGCCTTTCAACTTCTCTTAACCTTTATACCCTATACGCCACTGCATTTATATTCATGCCTGCGCCTACTGAAGCGAAGAGAACTACATCGCCTTCGTGCAGTTCATGTCCTTCTTGTTTGCCTCTTAAAACAAGATCCAATAAGGTGGGAATGGTGGCTACAGAACTGTTACCCAGCCAGTGAATCGACATAGGCATGATGCCGGGAGGTGGCACCTGGTGATAGAGTTTGAAGAGTTTATGTGTCATGGCTTCATCCATCTTTTCATTGGCCTGATGAATGAACACTTTTTTCAATTCTGAAATATCGATGCCGCTTTTATCCAGACAATCCTTCATGGCAGGTGGTACGTGCTTCACAGCATATTCATATACCTTTCTGCCTTTCATTTTGATATAACGCACGGAAGGATCTTCTTCTGGTTTGTAAGAACATCCCATGTTGATATAATATGCTTCATCTGTGCAATGCGATTGTACACTTGAACCGATGATTCCTTTTCTGCTTTCCCCTGTTTCGATGTATTCCAAAATACAGGCACCTGCACCATCAGAGAAAATCATGCTGTCGCGATCGTGTGGATCGATAACACGTGAAAGACTATCCGCACCAATCACCAGGGCCTTGTGAGCGATGCCCGCTTTGAAGAAAGCATCCGCCTGAATGAGTCCCTGCACCCAACCTGGGCATCCAAAGAGGATATCATAGGCAATGCAATTGGGGTTTTTGATGCCCAGCAAATGTTTGACCCTGCTGGCAAGGGCAGGAACGGCATCCGACTGAATAGTGTTTGACACTACATCTCCGAAATTATGTGCAAGAATGATTTGGTCGATTGTTTCAGGATCCACACCACTCATGGCGATGGCCTCTTTGGCAGCATAGGCCGCCATATCTGATGTATTTACGTTCTCATCTGCATACCTTCTTTCCTCAATACCGGTAATGGCTTTGAATTTTTCAACAACCGTGGTGGAAGGGATATCAATTTTCTCGTTTGCATCTGTATAAAATTCTGCATCCGAAAAATCCTTGTTCGCCCTGATTTTGGTTGGAATGTATGCACCTGTTCCCGTAATGACCGATCGCTTCATCTGTGAGATTTGTGCAAAATTAGTGAAAAAAGGGAGAGAGGCAAAGAGGCAAGGAGGTAAAGAGGAATTTTTCAAATTCCTGATTACTATGTACCTTTTTCATTAAATAATTTTTTGCCTCCTTGCCTCCTTGCCTCCTTGCCTACTTGCCTCCTTGCCTACTTGCCTCCTTGCCTACTTGCCTCCTTGCCTCCTTGCCTACTCCCCCTCCTTCTTAAACATCCTATATGAAAAGACCGAAGGCACGGCCACAATGATTGCAGTGATAATAAAGAATGCGATCAATGAATATTTGGTGGGAAGAATAATTCCGAGGATGGCTTGTGCAATTCCTCCATACAACCACCATTTACCGGCGATTTTATGCGTTGCTTCCCAGTTGGCATCACTGCTCAATGTCCATGGTAAACGCAAGCCTACAAAATAGTTTGGCTTGATCTTTGGCATGAAATATCCCATTACAGCAAACAATAGACCCAACAATGGGAACATGCTATTGATCACTTTCGTACCTGGATGTGCTGATGCATGCACAATGAAGGTGCCGAGTGCCGACATGAAAATCACCATGAAGAAGGCAAGCTTGCCAAAAATGGAGGTGTCGGCCGACTTATATCTTTTGGGATCGATTGCTTGAAGATTGTTGATCAGGAAGTACACCAATAGACCAACACCGCCTAAAATCGCAGGACCCAGATAAATAGCGTCTCTACCGCCATAGGCATCAGGTTCTCCATTGATACCGAAATGTGTTGGGATGCTTTCGGGCAATGCATCATGAATCATGATGGCATATACAAATGGCAATGACAGAATTACAATGGCGATCAGTGTTCTTATCAGTGAAGATGGTTTCATGATGGTTGTTGTGGGTTATGGGTTCTACAACAAAGTTACAATTTAACCAATAAAAGATAACGGATGGCTTACAAAGCAGACAGCAACTTCCAACAATACCATTCTTGTCGTGGTAGGTGGAACGGACCTTTGAAGAGATTTCCTTTGGCAGTCTGAGCAATGGTTCCATCGCGGTGAAGATATCCAAACCATTCACCATGTTGCTTATCATGGAAATGCTTGTATGCATATTCGTGCACCATGTGATGCCACTCTGCATATTTTTCTTTGCCTGTGAGTAGATAAGCCATTAATGTAGTGATGATCACTTCATTGTGAGGCCACCAGAATTTCATGTCTTGCCAATATTCCTGCACTGGCTTATTGTATACATCCCTGAAATACAATATTCCCCCATGTTCATTGTCCCATCCGCGTTCCCACATATAATCCAACATTCTGCAACCGAGATCAATAAGGTGTTTATCATTATTTCGATACATGGCTTCCGCCATGATGAACCATGCACCTTCGATGGCATGACCAGGGTTGAGTGTGCGACCATCTACATGATCAATGATTTCGCCGTCAGGCGATACCTGTTCCATCACACATCGGATATCATCTTTTACAAAATCTCGTTCTATTTCTGCAATCCATTTGGCGATCCATTCATCGCAACGATCGTCGCCAATATTTTCGCGCAGCTGTTGAGCCGTATTGATCATGATCATGGGTACGCCAATGCCTTTCGCGGGACGAACATCTGTGAATTTAGGTTCGATCAAACCCGGGATGGTAGCGTATTCGATGCATTTCCCAAAGATGGTTCGGGCATTTTCAGCAGCAGCTTCATCGCCACTTGCTTTGGCATAAGCCGCAGCAGCAATCACATAAAAAGTTTCAGAGAAAAAATATCTTCTTTTGCGAATCGGCTTTCCATCACGTGTAACGTGGAAGAACATTTTACCATCGCTGTCAAAACAATACTTGTTGAGAAATTCGTATCCAACCTTGGCAGCTTCCAACCACTCGGGTTTTTTTTCTACCGTATTATACAATGTGGAAAGTGTCCACACTGCCCTGCCCTGGATCCAAACGGCCTTGTCATCATCAATCAGAGAGCCATCTGCATCGCGCATGAAAAGATAACCACCATATTCTGTATCAACTGATCGTGGGAACCAAAATGGAATGGTATCATCGAGCAATTGCTTGAGATAGAAATCCTTCAATTGTGAAAGGTCATGGGGAGTATAGTTCATGGCTAAAATTATTTAGCTGACAATCTGTTCCTGTCAAGGTACACTTTCCAACTTGTTTAAAAAATTTTAAATTGTTTTTTTGGGTTGAAGAAAGCGAAGCTGGATGAGGATTACAGCCAATACCACAACTGCAAGCATCGCAAAATGTTTACCCAACGAACCTTCGTCGGTTGATTTTCCAAGATAATCGGTGATCACAGCACCAGCGAAGATTCCGGCTGTATTTAAAAATCCATAGGCTGTTGCACGCATGCGTTCTGGAACAAACTGACAAAGGATGGGCATGTTGTTTGTGTCGAACATCCCAAAACCGAAGCCAAAGAGAACAGCAGCCAATATGATAAAAAAGAAGCTATGTCCGAAGCCTATCAAGAGCAAGGCTGGAATGGTCAATGCCAAACCTATGGCGCCCGTATAGATGCGACCGCGAATGTTGCTACGCACCCATGTGTCGGACATTCTTCCTCCGATCAAAACACCGATCAAAGATGAGATGGAGATGGATATGGTAGTCAGCGGACCCGCTTTTGTCATGTCGATGTTTAAGTTCTGTGCAACCAGTGTTGGAGCCCAATTTTTGATAGCCCATCCGGGAAAACTGGGAGCAGCGAAATAGAGGATGATGATCCAAAAAGAAAAATTGCCGAGCAATGAAAGGGATGCTTTAATGGGTTGTGATGGTTGCTTTTCCCTGTTTGCATGAATACCAGTTTTGCTATCGTCTTTCAAGGCCAGCCAAAGAACAACAGCATAAGCGATACCAATCAATCCGAACATGATGAACGTGCTTTGCCAGTTCATCCAATTTGAAATCACTGAACCAAAACCTCCAAATGCTTGTCCCATGTAGATCCCCGTCATATGCACACCCACTGCCAACGATCGGGTACGGTCGTCGTGGTGATCTGCAATCATCGCCAGGCCGGCAGGAATGTATAAGGCTTCGCTAAAACCCATGAATGCCCTGAGCCAGTAAAGTTGTTCAAATGAATGCGTATACCCCATGGCAAGTGTAACTGCAGACCAGATAAATAAGCTGGCAACGATGAGTCTTTTTCGATTGACTCTGTCGGCAATCATGCCGGAAAAAAAACTCATGGAACCATAGACCCAGAGAAAGACAGCCATCAGGTGACCGAAGTTTGTGGCTTGTTGCAGTGCGGGGATATCCTGTTGCATGGCAGGCCGCATGGTTGCAATCATTTGCCTGTCCATATAATTCAACAGAGCCACGCCAAACAGCAGAGCCACGAGGATCCATTTATAGTTCTTATTTTCCTTCATCTAAAAAGTAAGATATAGATTTTTTAAAGAGTGGTCAACTTTTTGTGATGCTCTCATATTGAATATGTAGTAAATTTAAAGCATATGATTTCAAGGTCTGTACACTTTTCACGTATGACATGTATGATCTTTTGTTTAGGGATAGCGGTGCAATTGCATGCACAAGACACATTGAAAAGAGAGTACCACATCAAGAAGACATCCATCGCGCCTAAGATTGATGGCAAAATTCAAGACCGGGTTTGGAAAAATGCAATGTGGACTTCTGATTTTGTTGACATCACTGGGGACCTTGGTAAGAGACCTTCACTTCGCACCAGAACGAAAATGTTATGGGATGACAACATTCTCTATATAGCCGTTGAAATGCAAGAGCCTCATTTGTGGGCGACATTGACACATCATGATGCATTGATGTATCAGGATCACGATTTTGAAGTGTTCATTGATCCGGGTGGTGACCAAACAAATTATTTTGAGATAGAAGTCAATGCATTGAATACCACCATGGAATTATTGATGAACAAGCCTTACAGAAAAGGTGGCACATACGACATGGGCTGGAATGCAGATGGAATGCGGACTGCAGTAGAGCTGAAAGGAACATTGAACCAACAACTAGATACGGATACCGGATGGACTTTGGAGATGGCCATTCCATTTACTGCATTGAAAAAAGAAGGTCGCGTATTTCATCCTGCAAAGGGAAGTACATGGCGTATTAATTTTTCGCGCGTAGAATGGAGCATGGAGATGAAAGAGGGAATATATTCAGTGAAGCGAAATGCACAGGGTAAAAAACTTCCAGAAGACAACTGGGTTTGGTCGCCTATCGGCGAAATCAATATGCATATTCCGGAACAGTGGGGTTATATTATTTTTAAATAAATGGATCGTATGTCGAAAAGAAGAGATTTTATCAGAAACGGATTACTCACAGCAGCATCACCAATTCTTGTAAACAACTTGCCGGTTTCTGTTGAGAAAAATGAATCCAAAAACAAGGCCAAGCATTGGATCTGGATAAATCCTAATAGGAAAGATACTGTTGAAGACATACGCAAGCATTATAATGATTTGAAAAATGCAGGTTTCAGGGGCATTTTGTTTGAGGCCGACAGTGAAATGCATTTTCGTGAGGCGAAGGCATTGGGACTGGAAGCGCATCGTTGGAACTGGACGATGAACAAGGGTGTGAAAGAGTTGCTGGAGAAGCATCCGGATTGGTATGCGGTTTCACGAGATGGGAAATCATGTGTCACCACCCCTCCGTATGTTGGGTATTACAGATGGTTATGCCCTTCTAAGCCAGAAGTGCTTGAATATCTCATGAACGAAGCCGAAGAGATTTTATCAAAAGATTATATTGATGGTTTACATCTTGACTACATCCGTTTCTGTGATGTAGTGTTGCCTTTAAATTTATGGAAGCAATACAATCTTGATCAACGAACAGAGTTGCCTACGTATGATTTTTGTTATTGTGAAACATGCAGGAGCAAGTACAAATCTATTTCCGGCAAGGATCCGATGGACTTAAAATATCCGGAAGCATCATTATCGTGGAGATTATTCAGGTATGAAGCCATCAACAATGTTGTAAATAGTCTTGCCAGTGTTGCACAAAAACACAAAAAGTGGATTACAGCAGCAGTATTCCCTACTCCGGAAGTAGCACGAAGAAACGTGCGACAGGATTGGACAAATTGGAATTTAGATGCGGTATTTCCAATGATCTATCATGGGTTTTATCAAGAAGATGTAAAATGGATTGGAGATGCAGTGAAGGAAGGAACACATTTTTTGGCAGGGAAGTTCCCATTGTATGCAGGACTCTTTTTAGCAGATTTCAACAATGATATGTCGCAATTGGATCAGGGCATCAAGAATGCATTTGCCAATGGAGCTGCAGGTATCTCTATTTTTGGTGGAGCGACACCTGAAGTGTTGGAAGTAGTGGCGAAGTACAAGTAAATGCAAGGCACCAGGGACAGGGCACAGGGCACGAGGTAGTAGTTGAGATGTAATTGAGGGTTAATGCCTTGTTGAGAATATCGGGGAGTAATGGAGTTACAATCCAAAGCTATTTTTGGTGAGATCAAATATATTCTTTGAGTTGCATTACCAGTTCAACTTCTGTATTATACTGCATGGCAATTTCTGTAGGAGTAAGCATATTTTTCTTAAGTTCTTCTATTATCTGAAGAGATAGTTGTATTCCGATTTTTTTACCATTCTCTTCCCCTTTTGCAAGTCCTTCTTCACGACCTTCAGAAAGTCCTTTTGCTACACCTTCTTTCCAACCCGCCTCTCTTTCCAATGACATGGTTGTATGATACTGACGAATACTGTCAATGTAGAGTTCATAACCATAGATCTTTTCAGGACTAAAATTCTTGGCCTCAACAGATTCCAATGCCTCGCAGATCTCTGAATATCTGGCGTATTCTTCCTTTGAAAGACGATCAAATAACGTAGGTTCGGTGAAATACATAAGCCAACGGTCTTGAGGTTTATTCAAATCAAATTTATTATATTTTTTCCACTTAGGCAGCTCAATAAATATAACCTGCATATCCTCCCAATATTCATCATGATTGACTCTATTTGTAAAAGCAAAATAATGATACCATTCATTTTCATCTGGATTGATAATATGGTCCAATAGATTTAATGAGTAAACAGCTTGCGCAGCATCATATTTGGTGTTTTTCAATAGTTGCCTCGAATATACTTTGGAAGTATTCATCAAAACTCGTTTAACAAATCCGGCTTGTCTCGCTACCTGCATTTCAACGAGAAAATGCCTCCCATGATTGTCGGTACATCTCACATCCACAATAGAATTTTTATTGTCGTCTGTATCGGGAAGAATCTCCGGACTCATGTACTGAATTTCAACAATTGGATGTGGCAGTGGAAGAAAGTTATTCAGTAAGCTCATGAGTAAATGAGGTTTCTCACCAAAGACCTTCTTGAAAGCCAGGTCAGACTTTGTATCAATAATGTGCATTCGTTTTATACAAATGTCACATTGAATGAAAATTATTCCCAGATGAAAACCTCGTAATTAATGGGATTTTTCTCTTGAAAAAAGGGTGAAAGGCAGGCAGGATCTATGTTCCTAATCTTAAAATGTTTATCGAAAAATATGTATTCCAATTACGCCTATGAGATCGTTTTTCCGATTTGATAATTCTGACCTCGGATAAAACGCATGACGTAGCGCTTCAACTACACACAACCTATAATAATGAGGAAGTAACAGTAAAAGGTTGTGTTAAGTTTTAGGCTAATGCTGTCCAAAAATTAAGGGGTCGATACATTTTATTAATTTGCAATTTTAGTTTATAATAAAAGCTGGTAACAACTTTACATAAACACTATTCATCCCTTTTTCATACATGCCGATAGAATAAAAACTCGAACCAGATAATGTTTTTACTTTCTCATTTGCCAATGCTTCCAATTCTGCAAAGCGATGTGACTTTAAATAATCAAAAATTAAACGTGCGGTTTTAAATGTCAGTGGTGAACAATTAAACCTCTTAACTACAATACCACTATCCGAAATAAAATAAGAAGATGTATAATAATACTTGAGGCTGTCATTGCATTCAATCTCACCTAAATAATCTGCCCCTTCAAAATTGCCAACATCTACTACTATAAATCTATTTAACTTTGAAGTATCTACTTCAATATTGAAGAGTTTGACTGCTTTCATCCTTCTTTCGTACACATGAGTATTGATAACATGTTTTTTACTTTTCTTTTTTTGAGAAGCGTCGTTTAATATGTCTATAACAGAAGAGTAAACAATACTTTGTGGTTTCAGTTTATGACTACATGACAGCAAAGCAACAATAGCCAACAGAAACACTAAATTAATAATACTAAAGTTTTTCATAGCTTAATGTTTAACTGGGTATATGTAACGTTTATTAACAGGCACTATCTTGTAATTACTTTGAGGTGATATTTCTCCACTAGGGTAATAAATGCTTCGAGATTTTGCATCTAAGATTCTTGTTCCGAACTCTACACCTCCATCGCCAGTTGGTGAATAATAAGTTCTTAATGGTATCCCTCGTTCAGCCCGAAGATTGTTTTCTACATGCGTTGCATAAATTTCAGATTGTGATAATGTTCTATTACCGGTCTCCGTAGTTAAAATTGTCCATTTTTTGAACTTTACACCTTGAACATTAGCAAGACCATGAGCTATCTCATGACCTAATATTAAACTAAATGGAATTTTCTGGTTTCCATTTTCTGTAGGTGCCGATTGCTCTCGACTTGGGTTAACATAAAGAATGCCCTCTTGTGTTTTATTATCGCCTTTATAGGAACGTATTTCAACATTATCTTTTCCTGTAGCTGCATCGCTAATGAACTTAGCCCCAAAATCTCCACCTGTTCTAATATCATTTAATGCTCCTGTTATCTGTACTGCAAATTCATCCTTACCATCGTATATTTTACCATCAGAGCCAACCAAACCCCACTTATCACCAACCTGCCCATAATAATAGTTTTGCATTTCTCTTGTTTCTGCATTCATCATTATTTGAACAAAAATACTGTCTCCATTTACATCAATATTATTAATCGGATTATTTGCCCCGTATTGATATGGGGAAAATGAGAAGTATTTTTCTGCAAATCTATCTTGTGTAAAAAATTTTCCTATTTGATTATCATACATCCTTGCTCCATAATCCAACCAATCTAATCCCGAACCATCATTGAACTCTTTCCGCTGTTCTTCTTTACCGTTAAACTTCAGTTTGTTTTCTGCAGCACCATTCAATGCCTTAGAACTGATTCCATTCATCGTTAACCCGAACGGATAATAATGCGTCTCCTCTACGATGGGCAGATAGTCCGCCAGTTGCAGCACTTGCAACTCCAGACAATAATATTTGTGTTTTATTGACATCAGTTAAAGGGGGAATTGCATTTTACAATGACAACTTCCAAAACCTTCCTTCATTGTCTTTTAAAAGGAATGCATTTTTTTCTTTGTTTATTCGCACGTCAACAAATGACATTGCTTGATAGAGTTTAAAGTCTCTCTTCTTAACAATTTGAAATTTAGAAAGTTTCCATATTTCAATCACTTTTTTAGCATCTGTAGTTTCAGACTCGTTGAAATTGATGATGTATGAATCAAAAACATGAGGCTTACCCATTAGTGTTGTTTCCTTACATTTATTAATTGTATCGACTATTATGTATTCATCTCCGTTATAAAAGGTTTTTTTTAAAATCTTTTTAGAAAATGTTCCATTCAGATCACCAAAATAACTAAGCTCGTAATAATCCTCATCGCTTTTGTTATCCCTTAGAGCCTTACAGTTTGGTAAATACAGAACGCCATTGATTTTATATACTTTAGCATCCTTTTTTAAAGACAATTCAATTTTTCCTAAATCAAACTCGCTTTTATCAATAGTAATCAATCTGTCAACTTCTGAAACTCCAAATAAGCAATTCCACAATATTGCAGTTACGATAGTTACTATTTTCATAATAATTAATTTAATTATTTATTCCCAACGCTTGTTTTACCATCTCTGATAACCTGCACCTTAAATTTCTTTACTCCATCAAGTATCTGATTAAAACTGGGCCAATCTTTCGGAGTCACAAGCAAGCAGCCAACAGAAATGCCACTTTTCCCACAATGTATTACTCCAGCATATCCATTTTGGTTTGAGGTATGTATAAATATTCCATCCTTATAACCCTCCCCATTTTTTTCAACTTGGTCAGGTGCATTTGGATTGATTTTTCCATCCATCATTCTTACATGCCCCCTTCCGTTTATTGTCCAGTGAGAGGTTAGTGCGCCTCTTTTCCCCTCTGCGTCATAATTGGCATTATAAAGTCCTTCATCAATTGCTCCAAATTTCGAGGCATCAGACCCCATGGTGTACCCCATATATTTATGAATATCCTTTTCACCTTTAGGACCATAAACAGTTATCGATGCTATCTTAGCTCCTTTCCCATCAATATAACCTTCCTTCTCATTACCCTTACTATCCTTTTTAGTTCCAAGTTTTTCATCTCTTGAGCCATCAAACACAACCACCGCTTTTGCTCCATCTAATACTACTTCATTCCCTTCATCATCTTTAACTCCAGTATTGTAAGAACTGCCTTCATGCCATTGCCATGTGGCATCAGCTTTCCCATCTTTTGAATGGTGAAACCAATCCCTGCCATCTGGGTCAACTAATAACTGAGGCATATTCCCTACATACACATAAGGCGAATAGGAGCAATAATTTATACTATGGGAATCAATCCCTCCCCACCTCCCAATCTGATTATCATACATCCTTGCTCCAAAGTCCAACCATTCCAAACCACTTCCATCATAGAACTCTTTCCGCTGTTCTTCTTTACCATTAAACTTCAGTTTGTTTTCTGCTGCACCATTCAATGCATTAGAACTGATTCCATTCATCGTTAACCCGAACGGATAATAATGCGTTTCCTCTGCTATTGGTCCTGGTTTATGTACCACCTGAAGATTGTCAAAGAACACCG
>CANFHO010000091.1 GCA_947447005.1 Chitinophagaceae bacterium | reverse complement strand
TGAAGAAAGCATATTTTTATACAACAATAAAAGACCTCACTTGGCTCTCAACATGAAAACACCTAACCAGGTCTATTATGAAAAAATCCCGGTCACTTGAGGCAACCGGGATCATTTTAAAAACTGTCAACTTATTTTAGGACTATACATTCTAATCATCAGATGATGAGCATTGCATCACCATAGCTGAAAAATCTGTATTTATCTTTTATAGCTTTCTTATAGGCTTCCATGGTGAGTTCATACCCTGCAAAAGCACAAGCCATAATCAACAGGCTGGTTTTGGGTAGGTGAAAATTAGTGATCAATGAATCACAAATGGAGAACTCATGCGGAGGATGTATGAAAATATTTGTCCAACCTTCGGCTGGCTTCAATAATTTATCTGCCGTAAAGGTACTCTCAAGAGCTCTCATCGTTGTTGTTCCTACAGAACATATCCTGTGGCCCTCTGATTTGGCTTTGTTGACAATGCGACAAGCGGTATCATCTACTTTGAAATATTCAGCCTCCATTTTGTGTTTGCTCAAATCTTCCACTTCTATGGTCCTGAATGTTCCCAAACCTGTATGCAGTGTTACTTCTGCAAATCGAATTCCTTGGATTTCCAAACGTTTAATCAATTCAATAGAGAAATGTAAGCCTGCAGTAGGAGCCGCAACTGCACCTTCATGTTTTGCATATACAGTCTGATATCTTTCCCTATCTAATTCATCTGGCTTTCGCTTGATGTATTTAGGTAATGGAGTTTCGCCAAGACTACTCAATACGGCTTTAAATTCTGCATCAGAACCTTCAAAAAGGAATCGGATTGTTCTGCCTCTTGAGGTTGTATTGTCAATTACTTCTGCAATCAATTCATCGGCTTCACCAAAATATAATTTATTACCTACACGTATCTTTCTTGCGGGATCAACAATTACATCCCATAGCCTGTTTTGTTTGTTTAATTCTCTTAGAAGGAAAACTTCAATTTTGGCACCTGTTTTTTCTTTTCTTCCATACATTCTGGCAGGAAAAACTTTGGTGTTGTTAACTGCGAAAACATCTTTCTCTTCAAAGTAATCCAGAATATCACTGAAGTTTTTATTTTCAATAAGCCCTGTGTCCTTATGAACAACCATAAGTCGAGAGTCTTCTCTTCTTTTGGTTGGTGTTTGAGCGATGAGATTGAGTGGAAAGTCGAAACGGAATTGTGATAATTTCATGCGTGCTGATTTTATTGCCTGAAAACAAATCCGTGGCCAATACAATGGCTTATCATTCACAAACCTGATCTTACGGCATCAGATTCGTTTCTTGGCATTTAAGTTTGCAAATTTACTGAAAAAATGCGGTTTTACAGGGATTGCCTTGCTGGTTTTTCCACGATTTATAAACCAAAAAATGGTTTTAGAAGCGGAGATGCCTGACAGTCAATCCATTATTGATCAATTGTTTCAACGACGCAATACCTATTTTAACATGAGTTTCAACATAATTTGCGGTAATATTGATGTCACTTTCCTCTGTTTTTACACCTTCTGGAATCATAGGTTGATCACTTACCAAGAGAAGTGCCCCTGTGGGTATTTTATTGTAAAATCCAACTGAAAAGATCGTGGCTGTTTCCATGTCAATGGCATAGGCCCTTATTTTAGTGAGATATTCTTTGAATACCTCGTCATGTTCCCAGACCCTGCGGTTTGTAGTGTAAACAGTACCTGTCCAATAATCTTTTTCATGCTCTCTGATGGTAGTTGAAATTGCTTTCTGAAGGGCAAATGCAGGCATAGCTGGAACCTCTGATGGCAAATAGTCATTGGATGTTCCTTCACCACGAATGGCTGCTATGGGTAGTATGAGATCGCCTAATTTATTTCTCTTTTTCAGGCCTCCGCATTTTCCCAGAAATAGTACAGCTTGAGGATGTATTGCCGTCAACAAATCCATAATGGTAGCTGCTGTTGGACTGCCCATGCCAAAGTTGATCATGGTTATGCCATCTGCCGTTGCACACTGCATTGGTTTATCTTTTCCATAAATTTCAACATTATTCCATTCCGCAAACAGGGAAACATATTTGCTGAAATTGGTCAGTAAAATATATTTCCCAAATTGATTCAAGTTCATCCCGGTATATCTGGGAAGCCAATTACTAACAATTTCTTCTTTGGTATGCATGTTGATAATTGTTTATGTAGTCTGTAAAAATACTAATTACTTTGCAGTTATGATCAGGCTTCAATTTGCTGAACCCCAATTCAAAACCAGGTATGATGGTGATATTCCTCAAATTTTTGATGAATTTCGGAAAAAGTGGGTTGTACTTACCCCAGAAGAATGGGTGAGGCAAAACACTGTAAATTGGCTGATTTCAAATTATTTTGTTCCCTCAAGCAATATTGCAATTGAAAAGAGTGTTGAAGTTGGTGGACGTCTTCAGCGTTTTGATGTGTTGGTTTACGACAAACTACATACACCGTGGATGTTGATCGAGTGTAAGTCTCAGGTCATCCAATTAAATGAAAAAGTGTTGATGCAGGTGTTGAGATATAATTCAACTATTCCTGTTCAATACATCATGGTTACTAATGGTATTGATACATTTGTAGCAGATCATTTGAATGGTCAAATCTGGCTTGATGCTTTTCCCGAATATGTATAATATTATGGGAAGATGCCTAATTCCATATAGCTGGTTCCAACCTTATTTATCGCAACAACAAAAGATGCTGTACGCATATCCTTTATTTCTGGATTTGCTTTCCAACATGCAAAGATTTCGTTTGTTGCCTTTATCATGGTTTCTTCCAATCCACTTCTTACCAGATCAATTTCGTCTGGTCCGTGTACAATCACTTTTCGTTGACTTTCTGTAACGGTGTTACCTGTCATGGATTCTATTTGAGCTAGGATGTTTGCACTTTGGGTCTCCATGAATCTTTTTTCGAGTCTACCATATGAAACATGACTTAAGTTTTTCAACCACTCAAAATAGGAAACTGTTACACCACCAGCATTTAGATACATATCGGGAACAACCAATACCCCTTTTGCATTCAGAATGTCATCTGCTTCTGGAGTAAGGGGTCCGTTCGCTGCTTCTCCTACAATTTTTGCCTTTACATTGTTTGCATTTCCTTCATTAATCACATTTTCCAATGCAGCTGGGATAAGAATATCACAAGGGGCTTCAAGTGCAGCTGTATTGCTTGATAGGTTTGATGCACCAGGGAAATCAAGAATCGATCCTGTTTGTTTTCTATGAGCAACAACTGCTTCAACATCAAGTCCATTTTCATTGTAAATAGATCCTTCATATTCTGCGAGCCCAACAATTATTGCACCACCTTCCTGAAAGAATTTTGCACTATGATAGCCCACATTTCCCAAGCCTTGAACAATGACTTTTTTACCTTCCACTCCTGTGGAAAGGCCAAGTTTGCCCATTACCTCAACATTCTTACATACTTCACGTATGCCATAAAATACACCTAATCCTGTTGCCTCTTTTCTTCCATGTACGCCACCTTGTGATGTAGGCTTACCTGTAACACATCCTTGAGCTTCAACCTGACCGGGATGCATGGCCATATACGTATCTAAAATCCAAGACATCTCTCTTTCGCCGGTTCCATAATCTGGTGCTGGAACATCTTCTCCTGGACCAATAAAGTTTTTCTTTATTAATTCACTTGTATATCTTCTGGTGATCTTTTCCAGTTCATATACGCTATAGTTTTTTGGGTTGATTGAAATTCCACCTTTTGCCCCACCGAATGGAACATTCACGATGGCACATTTATAGGTCATCAATGCAGATAGTGCCATCACTTCATCAAGATTAACCATTTCACTAAAGCGAATACCTCCCTTACACGGCCTTTGGTGATTTGAATGTTGTACGCGGTATGCTTTAATAACTTCTACTTTATCTCCAACTTTTACAGGGAAGTGCATTCTAAGAACGCTGTTGCATTGCTTTATTTGTTCTAGAATACCAACATCGAATTTTGTATACTTGGCTGCTTTGTCAAAACTTTTGCAAACGGCATCAAAAAAACTGTATTCTGGGTTCATATGGAAAGCTTTAATTTGATAGGTGTTGGAGTTAATCGTTTTTTTCGAGTTTGGATATTTTTTTATCCAAGCTATATACATATAGAATCAGTCCTGTAAGTATGGTCAGAATGATTGATATAACAACATAAATTTTACCATTGCCTCTCATGGTGTTGGCCATAATAGAATCTGTCGTGTTAGATTGAGCCTGTACGCTGAAAGTTGAAAATGCCAGCATCAACGCGAAGAGTTTATTCTTCATATTAAAAAAGGTTTTTTTCTTTGATGAGTTCAATTCTGATTTTTATTTGTCCAATCCATGCTCCCAATAGTGTCCATCCAATAACTGCAGGATAAAATACCATTCGCATCTTGGCATCAATATCATTGAAGTTTAAAGCAGGATTTCCTTCTTTACCAGGGTGCAAGCTTGGAAGTAATCTTGGAATAATCCAAATAGAGGGGAAGAGCATGAAGTATGCAAAAATGTTATATACAGCACTCACTCTGGCTCGTTGGTCAATATCACGTATGGAGCTTCTTAAAATGAAATAAGCACCATAGATAAGCAGTGCCATGGCTGCTCCAATCAGTTTTGGTTCTCGCATGATTGAGCCAAAAGATGCATAGGCAGGATTGTTTGGGTCTGCCCATGTGTAGCTTGCCCATATCGCTCCAGTTGAATAGCCCAATAGTCCGAATATGGTCCCTACTTCAGCATACGACTTCGCTTTGATGTCTTTTTTGTAATCAGTAGATTGTAAATATTTAATACTTTGTATTACAGACATCGTAAACAAAATCATCATTGCCATCCACATACAAACATGGAAATATAAATTCCTGATCGTTTCACCCAATTGGGAAAGTTCTGGAACAGGAATCAATAATCCCCCTATAACTGTATAAATCAATAAAATGATTGAAAGAATTTTCCACCATGTAAGCCTCATATTTCTCTTCATTTAGTGGTGAATGCCTTTGTTGACTGTAGGCATGTATATTTAATGCTAGTAAAACAACTTTACAATACAAAAGTAGGTGCTTCTGTCAATCTTTCCATAAAAACGGATATAAAATAACTGCCATTAGTATAACTGATATATCTAATGATATAAGTAAGAATACCACCTGAGTTGGAACATTTTCCCTGAATATTTCAGAAAAAGCTGTTTTTGATAATCTGACCAATAGTAACAATTGAGGAATGATTACAGGAAATCCTAATATAGCCATTAAGGAAGCTTGCTGCATAGCTTTTGACGCAATAGCTGCCAGCATGGTAAAGACAAGACTAAGTCCTATAGAGCCAAGAAAGCTGATGCCAATGAATGTTAGAAAAGAAGTGGTGGGGTCTCCTAAAAACGCAGTATACAAAAGCAAATTGATGGTATTCATTAAAATCATCAAAAAAACATTGTAAGTAATTTTCGCAAGTATAAAAACCGTTGGACTGGTAATGCTAAAATAATAGAGCATTCTTCCTTTTGCTTCTTGTAAAAAACTTTTGGCAACAGCATTTATGCAAATAAAAAGTTGGGTTACCCAAAACAGTGCATTCCAGGTTTGACCTTCTGTTTCACCCATTGTTAGGTACAATACAAATATGGTGGATGCGATATACAACATCATGCCAAATAGAGCATGCTGCTGACGGAGCTCAAGCAGCACCTCTTTCTTCACCAGAGCCTGATATTGTTTATACCCTTTCAACTATTTTATGTTTAATATGTAAAGCAGTTTCTGCATCTTGCTTCATAATGTTCTTTTTCACCCAACACCACCTGATCATTTACTTTGCTGATACGATATGAATAACTTGCTATTCCACCACATCGAACACAAACAGCATGCAGTTTTGTTACATAATTTGCAATAGCAAGGATATCTGGCATAGGGCCAAATGGCTTTCCCAAATAGTCCATGTCGAGCCCTGCAACAATAACTCTCTTTCCCTTGTTGGCAAGCGCAATACAAACATCAACAATTTCGTGATCAAAAAATTGCGCTTCATCTATGCCAACAACTTCAGAATCACCAATGCTTTCAATGATTTTAGATGCTTTATCAACAGCAAATGCATCTACTGTATTTTCATTGTGTGAAACAATATTTGAAGAATGATATCGCGTATCTATTGAGGGCTTGAAAATCTCCACTTTCATATTGGCAATCCTGGCTCGCTTGAGTCTCCTGATCAATTCTTCAGTTTTGCCTGAAAACATGGATCCACAAACAACTTCGATCCATCCTGACTTATTTGATTGATAATTTGGTTCTATGAACATGTTTTATTCTTCTACACTCGGTATCTTTATGATGCTCCGGCTGTAAAAATACCTAAAGCGATGGAAAGACTGAAAGATTTGGCAGAAAACTTGATTTTACAAGTTGAACATCAGGCAGAAAAGAAGGATTTGCTTGAAACCATTTTCAATATGGTCAGAGTATTGACTATTGAATCTGCAGTTGTAAAGGCAGAAATCATCATTGACCAAATTCCAGCTGTCGTTGAGGAGACACAGCCAAAGGTTGTTGATGCACTCTCTTTAAATGAAGTGTTGAGAGGGGTGGAGGAAGATTTGTCGGTTCGACTTATTCATTCCAACATTCAATCACTGAGGGAGGCAATTGGCATCAATGAAAGGTTTATATATGTGGAAAAGCTATTTGGTAACAATATTGAGCGTTTTTTAAAAGTTATTGAAAGAATGGACAAGGCAGGCTCTTATGAAGCTTCAGAGCAGGTGTTGATTGAAGAACTCACTTTGCATATGCCAGATGATGCATCTCCCATATTGATTGATCAATTACTATCATTGGTAAGGAGAAGATTCCCCTCAAAGTAATGGATCAATAAATCTGTTGCTCCTTTGTTTTGAAAAACATATTCTTTAGCATTTTTATTCTTTAACTTGAGTCGGTCTTTTATTAAGATTGCGGGTCCGTATTTGTCCAGGAATTCCTCCTTGTTGGAGCAGGTATACGCAGATCCTATTTTTATCAAATAATCAGCCTCTCTGGATAGCCAGTAAATGGGTCCGAAGAAAACAACCTTTCCATACACAGCAGCTTCAAGAATATTATGGATTCCGGTTTTGTTAAATCCACCACCAACATATGTAAAATTCCCATATCGGTAAAGTTTGGATAACATACCTATGGTGTCAACGATCAGTACCCTTCCTGTCACTGGTTGACCATTCAAAGCATTGCTGTATCTGACTGCATCAGGAAATCTAGTTTCAATGGAACTGAGATGTTGTTCATTGATTTCATGAGGGGCTATTAGGAATTTAATGTCGTCTTCAATTTGAAAAAGGGCTTCAAGCAATTCTTCGTCCTCTTTCCATGTGCTGCCTGCAACAATGGTGTTTTCATTGCAGAAGGACTCGATAACACTGTCTTGAAAAGGGGAATTGGATATTTCTACGACCCTGTCAAATCGGGTATCTCCACCAATGGTGATGGGCGCTTTAATATCATACTTCTCCAACAGGGTCTTTGATGCTATATCCTGAACAAATATATGTGTATATCGATCTAGCATGGTTCTAAGAAAAAAGCCAAATGGTCCAAAGAATGAAAGATTAGGAGTAAAAACAGCACATATCAGAAATGCAGGGATTTTTCTGTTCTGAAGTCCTTTCAAATAATAATGCCAGGATTCATATTTTACAAAAATGGCAAACCTGGGTTTTACAATTTCTAAAAATGTTTCAGATGTGACAGGTCCATCTAGCGGAAGATAAAAAACCCAATCAGCACCTTTATAATTTTTCCTGATTTCATAACCTGAAGGTGAAAAGAATGTCAGCAATACTTTGTAATGGGGGTATGTTTTCTTTAAACGTTCTATAATCTCACGACCTTGTTCAAATTCGCCTAAAGATGCACAATGGACCCAAACAATAGCTGCATTTTGCTCTTTTAATGATTGCTCCAAGCGAAATAAAATATTTTGCCTTCCACTGATCCATTGGGACGCTTTTTTATTCCACAGCGATGAAATTTGGATGCCCGTTCTAAAGAGCAGTAAAAACAAATTATAAAATACAACCATTTGAGCTGATATTTCTTAGTAAAGCTACGACCTTATGATGTCTTAGGGGCAATTTTCTTACCTTCGTGGCCACTAAAAAATCTCATTATGGTCCCTATACAAATGGTGGATCTCAAAAGACAATATTTAAAGATTAAGCAACAGGTTGATGAGGCGGTGATCAATGTAATGAACAATACAGCTTTTATCAATGGAAAAGCTGTTGCAGACTTTACCGCTAGTTTATCATCCTATCTGAATGTACCATATGTGATTCCTTGTGCCAATGGAACAGATGCATTGCAAATAGCTATGATGGTATTGGGTTTGGAGCCGGGAGATGAAGTCATCACTCCATCTTTCACGTATATTGCAACAACAGAGGTCATGGCGTTATTGCGTCTCACGCCTGTTTTTGTAGATGTGGATCCACAGACCTTTTGTATTGATCCAATGGCGATTCGTAAAGCGATTACATCCAAAACCAAAGCCATTGTTCCTGTGCATTTATATGGACAATCGGCAGATATGGAAGAAATCATGAAGATTGCAAATGAGCATTCCTTGTATGTTATTGAAGACAATGCACAGGCTATAGGGGCTACGATTAAGTATTCAGATGGCTCGATTAGGAAGACTGGAACAATAGGCCACATCGGTTGTACATCCTTTTTCCCTTCAAAAAATTTAGGTGCATTTGGTGATGGCGGAGCAATTTTTACACATGATGAAACGTTAGCTGATAAAATCAGAATGATTGCAAATCATGGTCAAAGTAAAAGATATTATCATGATATTGTTGGATGCAATTCAAGGTTGGATAGTATGCAAGCAGCCATTCTGGATATCAAATTGAAACATTTGGATGCATACAATCATTCAAGGCAACAGGCAGCCGCTTTTTACACTGCAGCTTTTGCAAATCATCCTAAAGTGAAGACTCCTGTAATTGCAGAGGGCAACCATCATGTATTTCATCAGTATACATTGATATTGGAAGATGTTGACAGGGATGGGCTGGTTGAATACCTGAGTCAGCAGGGTATTCCGGCTATGATATATTATCCTGTGCCAGCACACAAGCAAAAAATGTTCTCTTTTTTACATCTTCCTGAAGTTGACTTGCCCATTACAGATTGGCTAACTCAAAGAGTTGTATCTCTTCCCATTCATTCAGAATTGGATCAAGAACAGCTTGGTCATATAACGAAACACGTATTGCAATTCATAAATAAATAATAATCATGAAAATAGCAGTTATTGGAACTGGTTATGTAGGCCTGGTTACTGGAACCTGTTTTGCTGAAACAGGAAATGAAGTTACCTGCATTGACATTGATCAACGTAAAGTTGAAAAATTAAGTGCTGGAGAAATTACCATTTATGAGCCTGGATTGGAGAAACTATTTCTTCGAAATCTAAAAGAAGAAAGATTACATTTTACAACCAATCTAAAGGAAGGCATAAAAGATGCAAAAATTCTATTCCTGGCATTACCCACTCCTCCCGGGGAAGATGGATCTGCTGATTTAAAATATGTTTTGGGAGTAGCGTCTGACTTGGGTAGGATTATTTCTGATTATGTGGTTGTGGTGGATAAAAGTACTGTACCTGTGGGTACTGCTGAAAAAGTACATGCTGCTATCGCACAAAATGCTACCTGCGAATTCGATGTTGTATCTAACCCGGAGTTTTTAAGGGAAGGTGTAGCAGTGGAGGATTTCATGAAACCAGATAGGGTTGTTATTGGTGCTTCAACTGACCGTGCAAAGAAGTTGATGAGTGACCTATATGCACCATTTGTAAGATCTGGAAATCCTTTGATTTTCATGGATGTTCGATCTGCAGAGTTGACCAAATATGCTGCGAATTCATTTCTCGCAACCAAGATTTCTTTCATGAATGAGATTGCACACTTGTGTGAGAGACTTAATGCTGATGTTGACATGGTAAGACTTGGTGTAGGAAGTGATGCCCGAATTGGCAAACGGTTTTTATTTCCTGGCATCGGATATGGAGGAAGTTGTTTTCCGAAAGATGTTCAGGCCCTGGTGAAAAGTTCCAGTGAGGTTGATTATGATTTCAAAATCCTGAATGCTGTTATGGATGTAAATGAGCGTCAAAAGCTTCATTTGCTTCCTAAAATAAAATCATATTTTAATGGTGATTTGAAAGGCAAACATTTTGCTATGTGGGGCTTGGCCTTTAAGCCCAATACTGATGATATACGAGAAGCGCCAGCATTGTATATGATCGATGAACTCCTTGCTGCAGGTGCAACGGTAACAGTGTTTGATCCTGAGGCTATGTCTAATGTAAAGCAAGTTGTTGGTGATAAGATATTGTATGCTGAAAATCAATATGAGGCGCTGATAGGTGCTGATGCATTGGTGATTGCAACAGAATGGAATGAATTCCGGACTCCAGACTTCCTGAAAATTGTAAAGGACTTGCGTTACAAAGTGATTTTCGACGGAAGAAATCTTTTCGACACTCAAAGTATCAAAGATCTTGGTTTTCACTACGAAAGCGTAGGGAGGGCTACCATCAATTAATAAAACATTATGGAAAATAAAAGGGTATTAATTACGGGTGCAGCTGGGTTTCTAGGCTCTCACTTATGTGATAGATTTATTAAAGAAGGATTTGATGTGGTAGGCATGGACAACCTTATAACAGGGGATCTCAGAAACATCGAACACTTGTTTAAACTCAAAGAATTTGAGTTTTATCATCATGATGTAACAAAATTCATCCATGTTCCGGGTAGAATCGATTATATAATGCACTTTGCATCACCTGCCAGTCCAATCGATTATTTAAAGATCCCCATTCAAACCTTGAAAGTAGGTGCATTGGGAACACATAATTGCTTGGGGTTGGCAAAAGCCAAAGGCGCAAGAATGTTGGTAGCATCTACATCGGAAGTCTATGGAGATCCATTGGTACACCCTCAGACGGAAGAATATTGGGGAAATGTGAATCCGGTAGGTCCGCGTGGTGTATATGATGAGGCAAAAAGGTTCATGGAATCCATTACGATGGCTTATCATACATTCCACCAAGTTGAAACACGTATTGTCCGCATCTTTAATACTTATGGTCCCAGGATGCGACTGAATGATGGAAGGGCATTGCCAGCATTTATAGGACAGGCATTGAGGGGAGAGGATTTGACTGTATTCGGTGATGGTTCACAAACAAGATCATTTTGTTATGTGGATGATTTGATAGAAGGGATTTTTAGATTGCTGATGAGCGATTATGCACATCCAGTTAATATTGGGAATCCTGTTGAGATATCACTGAAGGATTTTGCCGAGGAGGTTATTAAACTGACAGGAACAGATACAAAAATCGTATATAAACCATTGCCAGTAGATGATCCTAAACAACGTAAGCCTGATATTTCCAAAGCCAAAGATTTGTTGGGATGGGAACCTAAAGTATCAAGGGCTGAAGGGTTGAAGATCACTTATGAATATTTTAAAAACCTACCACCGGATGAACTTAGAAAACAGCCTAAAGAATTCAACAGCAGAAGCTAACAGCATGATCGAATTACTTCTGACAAAACAGAAGAAACTGGCCGTAATTGGATTGGGCTATGTGGGATTGCCACTTGCCCTTGAGTTTTCCAGAAAATTTTCTGTTATAGGTTTTGATATCAATGAAAGCAGGATCAAACTCATGAATCATGGAATAGATCCAAGCAAGGAATTACCATCAGAAGCTTTTCATGGTACCGATATCGTTTTTACCAATGATATTGAAAAATTGAAAGAAGCGTCTTTTTTTGTGGTAGCAGTACCTACCCCTGTTGATGGTTTCAACAAGCCGGATTTAAGACCGGTGTTGTCTGCATCCAGAACAGTTGGAAAAGCGTTGAAAAAAGGGGATTATGTAGTTTTTGAATCCACTGTTTATCCAGGATGTACTGAAGAGGATTGCTTACCCATTTTAGAGGCTGAATCAGGATTGTCTTTAAATAAAGATTATAAATTGGGGTATTCTCCAGAAAGAATCAATCCCGGAGATAAAAAGAGAACGCTTAGAACAGTTGTTAAAGTAGTCTCAGGTTCTGATGCCGAATCCTTGGATCAAATTGCAAAAGTATATGAAACGGTAGTTGATGCAGGAGTACATCGAGCAAGTACTATAAAGGTTGCTGAGGCATCCAAAATCATAGAAAATACCCAACGCGATTTGAATATCGCATTGATGAATGAACTATCCCTCATTTTTGATAAAATGGATATCAACACCTACGAAGTGTTGGAGGCGGCTGGAACAAAGTGGAACTTTCTTAAGTTTTCACCCGGACTGGTTGGCGGGCATTGCATTGGCGTAGATCCATATTACCTAACCAATAAGGCTGCATCATTGGGTTATGAACCCAAAGTAATTGCCGCATCCAGGTTCATCAATGATAATATGGCCAAAAATGTAGCTAAAAAAATCATCAGACATGTGTTAAGAACTTCTCCTGATGTGAATACCGCGAGTGTTTTGGTAAAGGGTGTAACATTCAAGGAAGATGTAAGTGATATCCGAAACTCTAAAATTATCGATACTGTTAAAGAAATTCAATCCTTTAATATAAAAGTTGATATTGAAGATCCTTATGCAGATGAACATGAAGTATTTGAGGAATATGGACTGACTTTAACTAAAAAAATTGCGAACGACTATGACGCAGTTTTAATTACTGTGCCACATCATGACTATCTTTCGCTAGATGAGGAATATCTTTGCTCTATAACCAAACCCAATGCGTGTATTGCTGATTTGAAGGGAATCCTT
>CANFHO010000090.1 GCA_947447005.1 Chitinophagaceae bacterium | reverse complement strand
TCTTTGTATCAAACTGAGTTGAGTGTAATTTTTTGTCATAGTAACCAAAAGGTCGCACTACTCGGTCAAATGGCAAAATGCCCTTAAAAGCATTTTGTCATTTGTTTCTAAAAATTGCACTTATCAGTTGAACTCAGCAATGATAATATTTACACCTATTACAATAACCATGCATAAAACACAATCACAGCGAAATTTCAGAATACAAGGTATGGTAGCAGTGGTAGCTGTGGTACTATTCATCCTGAAAATCATTGCATGGTGGCTTACTAAATCTGTTGCAGTGCTAACAGATGCTTTGGAGAGCACCGTCAATGTAGTAGCAGGTTTTATCAGTTTATACAGCTTGTATGTGGCTGCTAAGCCACGCGACAAAGAACATCCATACGGCCATGGAAAAGCGGAATTCATTTCAGCGGCTATAGAAGGCACCCTCATCGCTTTTGCTGGAATCATCATCATTTACGAAGCCATCAACAACTTCATTCATCCAAATATCATTCAACAATTGGATAAGGGCATGTATATCATTGGCATTACAGCCATCATTAATTATGCCACAGGATGGTATACCATTAAGGTGGGTACAAAAAACAATTCTCTGGCATTGGTAGCTTCCGGCAAACATCTGCAAAGCGATACCTACTCCACCATTGGTATCATCATCGGTATGGCAATGATCTATTTCACAGGATGGATATGGCTTGATAGTGCTGTTGCTATCCTGTTTTCATTTTTCATCATTTATACCGGTTATACCATCATCAGAAGTTCTTTGGCCGGTATCATGGATGAAGCAGATCATGCATTATTGGATAAGCTGGTGAAACGAATGAATGAAAACCGACGTGAAAACTGGGTGGACATGCATAACCTGCGCATCATCAAATTTGGCTCTGTGATTCATGTTGATTGTCACCTCACTGTACCCTGGTTTCTCAATGTGCACGAGGCCCACAATGAAATTGATGCATTCTCCGCCATTGCAAGAAATGAATTCGGCGAGAGTGTAGAACTCTTCGTTCATGCTGATGGATGCATGGATTTCTCCTGCCGTATCTGCAACAAATCAGATTGTACCGAACGAATCATACCCTTCCAAACCCGCATCGAATGGGATGTTCATAATATTTCTAGTAATGAGAAACATAAATAAAAGAAGTGAAAAAATAAAAGAGAAAAACGAAAAAAGAATACATTTTTCTCTTTTCTCTCTTCTCTCTTCTCTCTTCTCTTTTATTTTGGTTCCTGCTGACTCAAACAATGAAAACTACCCAATCCCCAGATGATATCGGTAGAATCTATGCCCACTACCCTTCTACCTGGAAAACATGATTCCAAGAGTTGTATAACCTGATCGTCTTTCTTTGAACGATAGGTTGGAACCACCACTAAATTATTTGCAATGTAAAAATTTGCATAAGATGCAGGCAGCATCTGATCTTCCCAAATCACCGAATCAGGCATCGGAATCTCTATAATATTCAATTGCTTGCCATTCAACAACCTCATTTCTTTCAATTGTTTGAGATTGTGTTGAAGCAAAGCATAATTTTCATCTAGCTTGTTTTCTTCAATCACAGTAATCACCGTATCCTCATTGATAAAGCGAACCGTATCATCAATATGTCCGTCTGTATCATCTCCTATAATTCCCTCATCCACCCACAACACCTGATCCTGACCATAATAATCCAACAGATATTGCTCAATCTGTTGTTGGTTCAAATGCGGATTGCGATTGGGATTCAACAAACAAGCAGTGGATGTGATCACTGTTCCTGCACCGTTGAAATCAACAGAACCACCCTCCATGATGATACCAGGATTGAATACAGGCAATCCCATTTTTTCTCCGATCAATGTTGGAATAACATCATCCAAATCATATGGAGGATACTTGTTTCCCCAGGCATTGTAATTCCAATCCACAATAGCTTTCTTTGAAGCATCGTGTTTATTCAACAAAAATGCTGGCCCGTGATCCCTGCACCAGGCATCGTTTGTTGGATGCAAATGAAAATGCACCCTGGAAGTATCCACAGCAGCAGCGAGCAGCATCTCTGTAGCTTCTTGCTGCATGGTTTCATCACATACATTGATGTTCACGAGTTCTACATGCGACAATTCCTTGATGAATTGTACATAAGAGGGAAAAATGGTTTGGATCTTACCTGGCCATGAGGCCTCTTTATGAGGCCAGCTCAACCAGGTAGAAGCATGAAGTGCAAACTCTGCAGGAAAATAATATCCGAGGGATTTAGGGGTGCTCATATACAAAGGGACAAGCCACAGGGCACGAGGCACGAGACAAAACCTTGTCCCTTGTGCCTTGTGCCTCGTGCCTTTATTTTAATCAATATATCTCTTTACAATATCTCCATAACTATCAATACGCCTGTCCCTCATAAAAGGCCAGTGCGTTCTGTAGCTATCTGTTTTGGCGAGATCAATGTCTGTTACAATCACTTCTTCATTGTCATGAGAAGCCTTTACAATCAATGACCCGAATGGATTTGATACAAAAGATCCACCCCAGAATTTCATGGCGCCATTTTGCTCAAATCCAACCCTGTTTACACTTACCACATGTACGCCATTTGCAACTGCATGGCTTCGTTGAATGGTTTGCCAAGCATTATACTGCTCTTCATTGGTAGCAGCATCCTGGGATGTGGCCCATCCAATGGCTGTTGGATAAAACAATATTTCTGCACCCATCAATGATGTGAGTCTCGCTGCCTCCGGATACCATTGATCCCAACAAATCAACACACCAAGAGTTGCATATTTGGTTTTAAAAACCTTGTACCCAAGATCACCAGGAGTGAAATAAAATTTTTCAAAATAAGCCGGATCATCTGGAATATGCATTTTTCGATACTTCCCAAGATAAGATCCATCTGCATCAATAACAGCGGTTGTATTGTGATACAACCCTTGTGCACGCTTTTCAAATAATGATGCAATCACTACCACACCCAATTCTTTGGCCACGGCAGAGAGTATATCTGTAGAGGGGCCAGGAATGGGTTCTGCCAATTTGAAATTTTCATAATCCTCCACATCACAAAAATACAATGATGTGAAAAGCTCTTGCAAACATACAATCTGTGCACCTTGTGCAGCAGCATCACGAATGCCTTTGATGGCTTTCGACATATTGTCCTGCGCATCAGCAGTACAACCCATTTGCACCAAGCCTACTTTTACTTTTGACATATCTTTTTAAGGTTGAATTTTAAAATATTATCCCTTGCCTACCTTTGATTTTTAGGCTCCATTTCCCGTTTCCCCGTTTTCCGTTTCCCCGTTTTCCGTTTCCCCGTTTCTCCGTTTTCCGTTTCCCCGTTTCCCCGTTTCCCCGTTTTCCGTTTCCCCGTTTTCCGTTTCTCCGTTTTCCGTTTCTCCGTTTCCCGTTTCCCCGTTTTCCGTTTCTCCGTTTCTCCGTTTCCCCGTTTTCCGTTTCTCCGTTTCCCCGTTTTCCGTTTCCCCGTTTTCCGTTTCCCCGTTTCTCCGTTTCTCCGTTTACAACTACGTTTCCCTCAACACCAAATCTTCCAAACTCTTGATTCCAATATTCTTTTGTGTTACAAATCCTTCTGCAAACTCCACTCCAATGCGTTTACCCATCAATCTGGATCTCGAAATCAAAGCTTCCATAAATGCGGATGTGGAAATATATGTTTGTGTGCCATTGGTCGATGCTGGCCCAGTATGAAATTGCGTATCATACGCCTTGATGGCTTCCATTCGTTGTTCATAGACATCTGAAATATCTACTACCAAATCAGGTTCATAAAATCTATCTTGTATGTAGTGCAAGACCTGCTTGGGCCTCCATCTTTTTTGAGGTTCTCCATAGTCATCAAATGTTTCAATCTTGCTCAAACCTGCGAGGAATGCAGATTCTACAACCAATTTTCCAGCCCTTCCATGATCTGGATGACGATCGTCCAATATATTGGCAAGAATGATTTCAGGCTGATATTTTCGAATTACTTTTATCACCTGCAGTTGATGTTCTTCATCATTTCTGAAAAACCCATCACGCATGCCCAAGTTCTCACGAACAGATAGTCCCATTACCTCAGCGGCTTTGGCTGCTTCTGCGGCCCTGGTTTCAATGGTGCCGCGTGTACCGAGCTCTCCACGGGTAAGATCAACCACTCCTGCAGCATTGCCTTTCCGAACCTCATTGATCAGGGTGCCGGAACAGCTCAACTCCACATCGTCTGGGTGTACACCAATTGCGAGAACAAATAGTTTCATGCTGTTTTATTTCAGCGCAAAGATACATTTTCAGGAAATCTTTAAATCAGATTAATTCTTGCAATTTAGAATTCATGGCCATACATCCTGGCTACCTCATGTACAATTTTATCCATCTCCGCATCTTCGCTCTCAGGATGATATTCCTGCTTCAGGGTGTTTCCAAATAACCAGGCTATAGTCTGCCAAAAACCAGCTGAAAAACCGCCCCTATAATCCTTGATTAACTCATAACAGGTATTGTGGGTTTCCCGATTGATCAATTTCATTAATATTTTGCCCTGATAAATGGAAAGATTGGTGAGCGGCTCTGTGAATTCTTTTTTTAAATCCTTCTCGCGACTGCTTAGATATTTCTTCCGTTTATGTTCATCGGTGATTCCTTTCAATTTTAAATTGACATCATTGATGATCATTCCCGCTTTCTTTGCATAAGGATAAGTAACATATACCGCATTTCGTAATCGCGTCCATTCCCTATAGGCCTGACGTTGCGCTTCCGACATATGCGCAAACACAAATACCATTTCAAACTCCCGATACGTCATGGTATCGCCTGCATATACGATGTATGGAACGGTCAATGTATCGTTGGGGCCGTAACGAGACTGTGCATCAACATGTGACGACACCAGCATAAGCACAAAAAACAAGACACGGCGCATATGAACAATATTACAAAAAGCGTCTTGACTTTGGAATCAAATGGTCGAATTTAACATTTTACAGGAGCATCAGACTACATAGAGTCTGCTCTTTGCGCGGTGCCACATGCTCAGCATGAACCCAAATACCATGATGATTGTACCCAACCACAATAGATTGATCCATGGGAATCGGAATGCTTTCATTGTAATGTATCGCATAACTGCATTCGACTCTTTCACAGCCAGTTCAATCCTTCCATTGTCGCTGCGATGCAATCCTACCACCAGATTTTGTTGCATCAAGGTATCTGTTTTGTAACTCAATTCATTTCCGGTTTTGAAGAAGGATGGTGAAAGATGTCCCTTTCTACCCTCTTTGGAAATCAATGTTACATCTGCAAGCCATACGCTATCTACAATGGGGAGTTCCGGATTATCTTTCTTGTTTGTCGTCACCAATTTGTCAATCACCATCAAACCATTCGAGTAATACACGGTATCACCTGCCTTTACAGGTGTAAATTGAAACTTAGATGAGTCGGAAACATTGTCAGGATTTAACCACGAAGTGATATAAACAAAGATATCATTGGTCAGATAATGCCTCGATCCTGGGTTTGAAGAAAGCTGTGTCCCCTGTTCCGACTTCATCAAAAAGGCATTCGGTGTAACATAAAAATCTTCCAATATTTTATGCTTGACTGTATCCTCCTTTACGAAATGAATTTTAAAGTATACTTTGTTGTTCTTTGTTTCAGTGGAATCACCTTCATAGGTAACGGTATATTGCCTCATGGGAGTAGGCACATTGTGAATCAAGGTAACATTCTCCAACGGATCTTCATTTCTTCCTTTCACATCCTTGATACCCTCAATGGCAATCCCAGTGCGGTTTTCTGAGACAAGCTCTTTATTTGCAGATGAAATCAAAATTCCAAACAACATCATTGCAAAACCAACATGGGTAACAGATGAACCCGCTGCTTTCATTTTCCATTTAATGACAGAAGCGAGATAATTAAAGTTCGCCACCAACGCATATATCGCAGCCCATACCGCCATGTGAATGGCCACTAAAAATCCATTGCCAAATTTATCATAATGAATATTTCCAAAAACAGAAACCAAAATGGAAAAGACCAAACTGATTAAACTCGGCTTCCAGATCTTCGACCAGATATATTTTTTATCAGTATGCTTGTACTTCAAATATTGAACAGTAGCTGTAAGGATGGCAAGAATGAATGCCACCATCACCATGATTCTGTTGTATACATATTCTACTTCCTGACCAATGGCCCAACTGGTGCCAAATAATTTATTGATGAAAGGTAGTGATGTTAAAATGATGATATAAGCTGCTGAAACCAACAATAGAAGTGAACCAACGAACATCCAGAATTCTCTTGCATTCATTTGTTCTTCCTTGTGTTCAACGGGAATGTCTTTTCTGTTTTTGATATACAGTCCCAATGGCAATGCAATAAAGACCAACATCATCAATATCAAATGCCAATACAACGTTGCGCCTTCACCGGTGAAAGAGTGTACAGAGGTATCGCCCAAAACACCTGTTCTGGTGAGGAATGTCGAATACAATACAAATAAAAACGACATCACCAGAAACAGTATGCTTGCACGCAAAGAATGTCCTGTATGTTGAAAAATAAGAAGCGTATGTATGCCGGCTACCAAAATCAGCCATGGCACCAACGATGCATTCTCCACTGGATCCCATGCCCAGTAACCTCCGAAGGTAAGCGACTCATATGCCCATGCTGCGCCCATCATGATACCCAATCCTAAAATGGCTCCACAGAACAAAGCCCATGGCATGCCGCCCCTGATCCAACCTGAAAAATCCTTCTTCCACAAACCTGCCACTACATAAGCGTATGGAACCACAGAAGAAGCAAATCCCAAAAAGAGAATAGGCGGATGAATCACCATCCAATAATTCTGCAACAATACGTTCAAGCCATTACCATCAGTGAGATATTTCGTGAGATATGATGGATCCTGGAAAATCGGCGCATCGGGAAACTCATTGCGCATCAATACAAACGGATTAGACCCAAAACGAACATCAAAAAAATAAATCCCGATTAAAAAAGAGGTAAGAAAAATTTGCACCAGGCTTATCGTTACCATAACAGGAGCTTCCCACTTTCTGGCAAATCGAATCAAAAAAACTCCAATGACTGCATTCCAGAAAGACCATAACATGAAACTGCCTTCCTGCCCTTCCCAAAAACAACTCAACAAATATTGCATGTCCAGGCTTCGCTTGGAATGTTGATGGGCATATTTATACTCAAAATAATGATTGTAGATGATCAGATACAAGGTGACGAATAATGCCAAAATGGCTATTGCATTCACATAGTATGCTGTTCGAGCAAGTCTCTTCCAGGGCATTTCATCCAGCTCGTTGTTGGCATTGGTCGACTTGTAATAAGAAAAGGCAGAAACCATGGCAGACACCAATGCCAGTAAGGTGATAAAAGTACCGATTTGCCCTATAAGCAAATGTTCTCCAATATATTTAATCATGATGGAACGCGATTGTAGTTATGGCTTACTTGTTGTTTTCTTGGGTTCAGTCATGTAATCCAGCTCTCCCTTTTGTGCATTGGGATCATCTTTGTATTTAGACGGACATTTTAAGAGAATTTCTTTGCATTCAAATTGCTCTCCTTTCATAGCCCCTTTCATCACGATTCGTTGACTCTTTTCAAAATCAGTAGGCTTTGCATTTTTATATACCACTTGTGTAGTACCTCCCAATGAATCAATCGCAGTAAATGCCAGGTAATTCGGATCTTTTACCGGATCATACACAACGGGTTTTGATGTATCCAATTTAGCGATGATATGCACAAATTTTCCTTCTTTGCTTTTTGCAGAAGCAATTGAATCATACGTGGTTATATCACTCATGAACGTTAACAATACTGCAATTACAATTGCAATCAAAACCAGCCCTAAAATGTGCATTTTCTTCATATAGGTAAATTCTAGTGCGAAGGTACGAAGAAAGGCAAAGAGAAAAGAGAAAAGAGAAAAGAGAAAAGTGAAGAAAGTATAGAGCCGCTCTCACCTTACTTCACTTTTCTCTATTGTCTCTTCTCTCTTCTCTTTTCTCCTTGCTTCTTTTATACTTATCTTTGCATAGAACCTCAAATTTTACCAAGCCCATGATGGCTGACCTTTCCCAATTCGACCCCAATGGTGTCAGTATTCCCAACAACAACCTGTTTGGGCTACCCTTCAATGAAAACGATGCTCAGCTAATCATTATTCCAGTACCTTGGGAAGTAACCGTGAGTAGCAAAGCGGGTACAGCGAGGGCTCCAGAGCATATCATTTCAGCTAGCTTGCAGGTAGATCTATACGACAGTGAATGCAGTAACAGCTGGAAGAAAGGGATCTTTATGAACCAAGTGGATAAAAAGATCCTGCTGAAAAACGACTATCTCAGAAAAGAAAATGAACTCTACCTCAACTTCATCAATACAGGTGAAAAGGTGGAAACAAATAAGTTCATGCAACGAACCCTGAAAGAAGTAAACGAGGGTTGCGCCATGATGAATGAATGGGTATATACTCAAACAAAACAACAACTCGATAAAGATAAGAAAGTAGCCCTCCTTGGTGGCGACCATAGCACTCCCTATGGGTTCATCAAAGCACTGACAGAAAAACATGGCTCATTTGGAATCTTGCAAATCGATGCACATTGCGACCTGAGGAAATCATATGAGGGATTGGATTTCTCGCATGGATCGATCATGTACAATGTTTTGCGCGACTTCCCACAAATCTCTAAACTGATGCAATTGGGCGTCAGAGATTATTGCGAAGCAGAATGGAATTATATCTGCAACAGTGAGTTCAAAGTGATCACATACTTTGAAAAGGAACTTAAAGAAAGAACATACGAAGGACAAACCTGGCAACAAATCACTGATGAAATCATTTCACAATTGCCAGATAAAATCTATATCAGCTATGATATTGACGGTCTCGATCCGAAATTATGTCCTCACACCGGAACGCCTGTCCCTGGAGGATTTGACATGGAACAGGTAAATTACATTTTCAAAAAAATCATCACCAGTGGCAGAGAGATTATCGGATTTGATTTATCTGAAACAGGCATCAGCAGTGATGGCTGGGATGAAAATGTTGGATCCAGGGTTCTATTCAAATTGTGCAACCTTCTGTTGAATCAATAATCAAACAAACAGATGGCCACTCAAAACAAGATTCATGATTTTGTAGTTGTTCTCAAAAACAAACATCTGGGAACCATTGAAACAACTGGCTTATTGCTGGTTATTCTCATGAATATTCTGTTTACTACTTCGTTGTATTGGAATCCGGATGACACAGGCACATGGTTCTTTCTGATATGTAGTTTGCTGATACTAATCGGCACTTTTTTCGATAAAAAAAAACACAAGCACATTCGCTATTCCACATTGCTGATTGTTGGTGGCATAGGGCTCATAAACTCTACATTCATTCCTTTTTTTATTGGGCTGTTATACATTGTTTCCGGGATCATGGAGAAGTACATGATAGCGAAAAAAGAATTCGGATTTTCGCAGGAGGGCATCATTGAAAATGGAATCCTGGGAAGAAAAATCAGATGGGAAGAGCTTTCCAACGTGATCATCAAAGATCAATTGCTCACCATTGATTTCAAAAACAACAAGCTCATTCAAATAGAAACCGACGATGAAGAGGATGATGAATACGAAGTGGATGATGATGAATTCAATACATACTGCAGAAACAGGCTCGTACACAAAGAATAATCGTAATTTTACACATGTCTCAGCCAAAACACTCCCCGTATATTTTATATTCAGACGGTAAAGGAAATATTTTTGAAGATACTTCACTGCTGGTAGTCGGCCGTGCCGGCTGGGATGCCATGCCTATATCCATTGAAGAGTGGATACCACTTCCAGACGGAGGAAATTTATATGAACTACCTGGTAGAAGAGGCATTGGCATGGATGTCGAAACCGGAGAAATGCGTTTGTGTGAGAAAGGCTGGGCTGTTGCCGCTTTTATTCCCCCAGCTCATACCGGCACATTTATGTCGGCTTATGAAACCGCACCTGATGCCCCTACACTACCCTTGTTTTGTTATACCGCTGCAGGCTGGTGTGATGATCAATTTTATGTTACAGCCGTCAGAATCGAACAAGATATCCGACAGGAATGTGCAGGATATGATGCAGAGGTGATTGAATTGGGCGTTGAAAAATTATTATCTGCATACCCTCATAACCGACTTGTTAATCACCTTGCGGAAAAATGTTGCAGAACATATACTTGTCCGGCTGCAAGGAATTTTTTCATTGGCAGATGGGAATGTCCTGTACCAACTTCCCCTGCCTGCAATGCCAATTGCATTGGATGTATTTCATTTCAACCAGAGGAAGAAAGCATTGTATCTACACAAGACAGATTGCAGTTCAAACCCATGGCAGAAGAGATCGTGGAATTCACTGTTCCGCATCTTGAATCAGCGCCATTTCCATTGATCAGTTTTGGTCAGGGCTGCGAAGGTGAACCTCTATTGATGTGGGAAACAATCAAAGAATCCATCATTGAAATCAGAAAGCATACACAAAGGGGAAGCATCAATATCAATACTAATGGTTCCATGCCTAATGCAGTGAAAGCTTTATCGGATGTGGGTCTTGACTCTATAAGAGTCAGTACAAATTCGGCACAGTCTTCATGGTACACCAATTATTACCGACCCAACAATTATCAATTTGAAGATATTGTTGAAAGCTTGAAGGTAATGAACGAAGAAGGTAAGTGGAGTTCTATTAACTATTTTGTATTTCCCGGATTAACAGATACAGCATCAGAATACCAGGCATTGAGAAAATTGATTAAGGAAACCGGATTGAAGATGATTCAGTGGAGAAATTTCAACATCGATCCTGATTGGTATTTAGGTCGCATGAATATTACAGAACCCGAAGAACCATTTGGTGTAAGAAATTTGATGGATATGATCAGGGAAGAATTCCCTGACTTGAAATTTGGGTATTATAATCCACCCATTGAAAGGATCAAGGGAAATTTTGAGAAAGATTTTGCACATTGATTGTCGGCTTATGAAAAATTAAGCACTAACTTTCTTATCTAAAGAACAGCATGGCTTCATTCGAACAACAAAAGAACACAAAAGCATTGATGTACACATTATTTGTGTGTGCATGTCTTGCGGCATTGTTCTTGATGGTATCATGGGCGCCACCTGCCATGGAATCTTTAAAAGAGGAGGAAGGGATGGAAGTAAACCTGGGGAATAGTGAAACAGGTATTGGAGATATACAACCTTTATTACCTGGAGAGCAGGCTGCGCAGGAAGATATTGTCACACCTCCCACGCCAAGTGTAGTTCCAGAAACTTCGGTAGAAAAAGAGATAGAGACAAACGACAATGATAAGGAGGCGCCGCCAGCAGTGGTCAAAAAGCCAGTAGAGAAACCGAAAGTAAAACCACTTGTCAAACCTATTCCAGTTACTGAACCAAAGCCAGTTGTGAAATTTGAGCCCAAACCTGTTGAAGTTCCACCAGCACCCAAACCAAAAATATTATTCAAAGGACAAGGGAATGGAGGTACAGGGCAAGGCAACAATTTAGACAGTTATCAGCCAAGCAGTGGGCAAGGAATTGCTGGGGGAAGAGGAGATCAAGGAAAGTCCAATGGAAATCCCAATTCAGATAGTTACACAGGAAATGGCGGAGCTGGAAATGGAAGTGGTGCGGGAGTATCCATCAGCAGAGGATTACAAGGTAGGAAGATCAATCGTTATCCCTCGTTTGAGGATGATTTCAATGAAAATGCGAAAGTAGCTGTGGATATCAAGGTAGATGGAAATGGGAATGTTATAAGCGCAAGCTTTCAACCCAGGGGATCTACCACTACGAATGCCAATATGAGATCGATTGCATTGGCAAAAGCGAGGCAATTGAAGTTCAATGCAGACAGTGACGAAGTGGATGATCAAATGGGGACAGTAATTTTCAATTTCAGAATAAAAAACTGATACGTAGTTTGATTTTTTTTTAGATATTTGCAACAGTAAAAAAACGAACATGGACAAAAGAATACCCCTTCTGATTTTCTTCTTTGTGCTTTATTTTTTAATAGCAGTGACAATGTGTTTATTTGCACCTGTGCAGCAATTTATGACCATGTTCCTTTTCAGCATATCTGGAGTAGGAATTTTCTTGATGCTTTTTACACTTTGGTTGTTGAAAGGAGAAAAGTAAAAGATATACAACATATTGGTAGTCCCGTTCACTGTTTGGTGAATGGGATTTTTTTTGTCTAGATGTGTGAACAATCAGCTTTGAATTGAAATAATATCGACAAAAAATAAGGTAAAAGGAAATTGATGAAAAGAAGAATAAGAATAAATATAAGTATTGGGAATAGTTTACTTCTCTGGAAGAATGCAAATCCCCGATCTTAAAAAAAGGTCAAAAAAAAACCCTGATCAAAAGATCAGGGTTCAAAAAATATGGCACCTACCTACTCTCCCGGGCCGCAACCCAGTACCATCGGCCATAAGGGACTTAACTTCTCTGTTCGGTATGGGAAGAGGTGAACACCCTTGGCAAAAGCACCATAAGAATATATACCGTTTCTACACGGTAACAATAATGTCATATTGGGAGTTGTAAACTGAGAATATATATAAAAATTAAAGCTTACGGGCAATTAGTACTACTCGACTTTACTGTTACCAGTTTTACATCTATAGCCTATCAACGTCATAGTCTCTGACGACCCTTAAAAGGAAACTCATCTTAAGGAAGGTTTCACGCTTAGATGCTTTCAGCGTTTATCCTGTCCGTACATAGCTACTCGGCATTGCACCTGGCGGCACAACCGATACACCAGCGGTACGTACGACCCGGTCCTCTCGTACTAAGGTCATGTCCTCGCAATTTCCTAACGCCCACCACAGATAGGGACCGAACTGTCTTGCGACGTTCTGAACCCAGTTCACGTGCCACTTTAATCGGCGAACAGCCGAACC
>CANFHO010000089.1 GCA_947447005.1 Chitinophagaceae bacterium | reverse complement strand
GTACGTTGTTTCTTTGATACACAAAAAATAGGGTTTCTTTGTTTTTCTGTATTTTCACACAAGCAAAAGGAAAACAATGAAAGCTATCATCCCCGTTGCAGGTGCAGGAACGAAATTGAGGCCTCATACCTATACACAGCCAAAGGCATTGATTCCGCTTGCCGGAAAAACTGTTTTGAGTATCATTATTGACCAACTTGTAGATTCAGGTATTCAAGATTTTGTTTTAGTTGTTGGATATCTTGGAGAAAAAATACAAGATTATGCAAAAGAGCATTATCCAAATCTTCATATTACTATTGTTCAGCAAAACGAAAGAAAAGGATTAGGTCACGCTGTTCATTTATGTAAAGAGGCTGTTGGCGACGAAGAGTTAATGATCGTTTTAGGTGATACCATTTGTGAATACAATCTTTCAGATTTCCTTCAAACACCTGGTTCTGTTTTAGGTGTTAAGCGCGTTGATGATCCAAGGGATTTTGGTGTTGCAGAAACAGATGAGGAAGGAATCGTTACCCGCTTGATTGAAAAGCCTCAAATACCCAAATCAAACAATGCGCTTGTAGGTATATATAAGATTGTAGACACTTCCATGATGTTTGAATGTCTGGATGAGATTGTTGCAAAATGCGCTGAAGAGTCTGTTAAAATGGATTTGACTTCAGCGTTGGATTGCATGATTGCTAAGGGTGCCAAATTCAGGTCATTCAAGGTTTCAAATTGGTTTGATTGTGGCAAGAAAGAGACATTACTTGAAAGCAATGCAACCTTATTGAAGAAATGGGGAGCCAATGTGAGTGATGAACAAAGTTTTGAAAACACCATCATTATACCTCCTGTTAGCATTGCTCCTGGTTGTGAAATTAGAAATGCTATTATTGGTCCCAATGTTGCAATAGGGGAGAAGACAATCATTCATTATTCCATTGTAAAGGATTCAATAGTCGGGTCTTTTTCAAAATTATATGATGTGGTTCTAAACGATTCTTTGATTGGTTGTGATACAGAAATAAAGGGAGAAACCAGAACGTTGAATATAGGAGATAATACAGAGATAGATCTGGGTTGATCATTTTTTTTCATTTTCTGCCTACCTAATAAAAATGGGATGATGTCAATTTGACTCATCCCATTTTTTATATATGCTTTTGTTCAGATCAATTCAGTTTGCCAACCATTTCGCCAGGAATTACCCATGCATCAAATTCTTCTGATGTTAGGTAGCCAAGTTTAATGGCCATTTCTTTCAGGGTTGATCCTTCCTTGTGTGCTTTTTGTGCAATCTCTGCTGCTTTGTAGTAGCCGATCTTTGTGTTTAGTGCAGTAACAAGCATGAGTGAATTGTTTACATGCTTATCAATGTTGGCAAACAATGGTTCAATGCCAATGGCACATTTATCATTGAAGCTAACACAACCATCTCCGATCAATCTAGCGCTGTGCAAGAAATTATAAATCATCAGTGGTTTGAACACATTCAATTCAAAATGACCGGTAGCGCCGCCAATATTGATGGCAACATCATTCCCCATTACTTGAGCTGCAATCATGGTTAGAGCCTCACATTGGGTAGGATTGACTTTACCAGGCATGATAGAAGACCCTGGTTCGTTATCTGGGATGAAAAGTTCACCAATGCCACTACGGGGTCCTGAGGAAAGCATCCGAATGTCATTTGCAATTTTCATCAAACTTACTGCCACTGTTTTTAATGCACCATGTGCTTCAACAATTGCATCGTGTGCTGCCAATGCTTCAAACTTATTTTCTGCAGTAACAAATGGCAAACCTGTGAGGTTGGCAATATGTTTTGCAACATTTTCTGCATATCCTTCCGGTGTATTAATTCCAGTACCAACAGCTGTTCCACCCAATGCAAGTTCAGACAGGTGTTCAAGTGTATTTTTAATGGCTTTCATGCCATGATCCAATTGTGAAACATAACCACTGAATTCCTGTCCCAATGTTAGTGGTGTTGCATCCATGAAATGGGTGCGTCCTATTTTCACCACATGCATAAAGGCTTTGCTTTTTTCAGCAAGTGTATTTCTCAGTTTCTCAATGCCCGGAAGGGTTACTTCCATGATCATTTTATACGCTGCAATATGCATGGCAGTTGGAAATGTATCATTGGAAGATTGTGATTTATTTACATCATCATTTGGATGAAGAAATTTTTCCTTATCCGTAAGTTGACCACCATTTTTTACATGCCCTCTATAGGCCACCACTTCATTCACATTCATATTGCTTTGTGTACCGCTTCCTGTTTGCCATACAACCAATGGGAAATATTCATCCAGTTTTCCTTCCAGTATTTCATCGCATACTTCACCAATGAGTTTTGATTTTTCTTCAGAAAGTACACCAGCTTCATAGTTTGTGATTGCAGCTGCTTTTTTAAGATATGCAAATGCCCTGATGATTTCTTTCGGCATTTTGTTGATGTCTTGGGCAATCCTGAAATTGTCAATACTGCGTTGTGTTTGAGCACCAAATAGTGCATTCACAGGGACTTTCACTTCCCCCATAGTGTCTTTTTCTATCCTGTATTCCATAAAATAAAAATTGAATATGTAAAATTAATTAATACTTCTGATGGCTGGTATAAATCACCAATTTGTTTTACTTGAAGCTTGGTTTTCTTTTTTCAAGAAATGCTGTTACACCCTCTTTCATTTCATCACTAGCAAAACTTTCTCCAAACAAAGTTGCTTCTGTTTCAAATCCATTTGAAGGTTCACCATCACTGGCATTTGCTGCGGATATGATGTTTTTTAATCCCATTGAAGGCTTGCTAATAATCAGTTTTAACTTTAATGTTGCTATTTCAATCAATTCTTCCTGTTTGCAAATCTGGTTAACAAGACCGATTCTAAATGCTTCTTCTGAAGTAATATGTTCTCCTGTCATCATCATTTCCATTGCCTTTCCTTTTCCAACCAGTCGGGGTAGACGTTGTGTTCCACCATATCCAGGAATGAGACCTAAATTAATTTCTGGTTGTCCGAATCTCGCATTTTCACTGGCTAATCGGAAGTGGCAGCTCATGGCTAACTCACAACCTCCACCCAATGCAAATCCATTGACTGCGGCAATGATTGGTTTTGAGTGATGCTCAATTTTGCTAAAAATGGTTTGTCCTTTTTTTGCAAGTTGATATCCTGTAGTTGGAGGGGATTGCAAAAAGCCTGCAATGTCTGCGCCGGCCACAAATGATTTTTCCCCGGCGCCAGTAATGATGGCAGCTCTTAGGTCGTTGTTTTTTGCCAATTCATCCAACGCAACTTCAAGCAATTCAAGTACTTCATTGTTCAATGCATTCAACTTCTCAGGTCTGTTGATTGTAATGATCATGATACCATCTGCCGAGCTTGTAATAACTGGTGGTGTTGGATTCATATCGATGGTTTAAAAAGGTCGTTTTTCTGCAACCCAATGCTTTATATAAGATGCAATTTCTTGAGAAGATGTTCCTGGTGGAAAGAGTTCTCCGACGCCCATTTCTTGTAGTTCTTTTCTGTCGGTTTCAGGTATAATGCCGCCTCCTGTAAGTAAAACATCATCCAATCCTTTTTCTTTCATCAAATCCATGATTCTTTTGAAAACGGTCATGTGAGCTCCTGAAAGAATACTGACTCCAATGGCATCCACGTCTTCTTGCAATGCAGCTGCAACAACCATTTCAGGGGTTTGGCGCAATCCAGTATAAATAACTTCCATGCCTGCATCGCGTAAGGAAGTTGCTATTACTTTGGCACCACGATCATGTCCGTCGAGGCCGACTTTAGCGATCAACACACGGGGTGGTCTTTGTTGTTTTTTGATCATCGGCTGTTGTTTTATGCTTGTTCTATGGCTTGAAGGCCGTTTTGAATGCGACTGACTGTTGAAGATTTTCCGATCAGGCTGGCAATCTCAAAAACAGGAGGCCCAAACTTTCCGCCAACCAGCATGATGCGCAATGGCAGTTGCAATTCTCCTGGTTTGATTTGTTCTGCTTCAGCCATTTTTTTGAATTCATTTTCAATGATTACAGCATCCCAATCCGGCAGAGATTGCAAGACTTCAATCCATTTTGTAAAAAATGCAGTCTTATTTTCCGTCCATTTGGGTTTTACCGAAGCAGTATCAATTTCAGCAGGTGCTATAAAGAAAAAGGAGGATTGCTGAATGAAATCATTCAATAAGTGGCATCGGTCTTTAACCATTGGAATGATTTGTTGAAGTAACTTAACTTCAGCGTCTATGCCATTGTTTTGAAAAATTTGTTTAATCAATGGTAAAAGAGTGTCATTGTTTGTTCTTTTGATCCATTCGCCATTGAACCATTTAGCCTTTTCAAAATCAAATTTTGCACCACCTTTATGGATTCTTTCAATTGAAAATCGGTCTGTAAGTTCATCTAATGAAAGAACTTCTTCTCCGCTACCATCATTCCAACCCAATAAGGCCAGCATGTTGATAAACGCTTCAGGCAGAAAGCCCATTTCCTTGAAGCCTTTTGTAATTTCATTTGTTTTAGGGTCTTCCCAATCCATGGCAAATACCGGAAAGCCAAGTCTATCGCCATCCCTTTTACTCAATTTGCCTTTTCCATCGGGTTTCAATATTAAAGGAAGGTGTGCCCATAAAGGCATATTTTCCTTCCATCCGAGATATTCCCACAATAGTACATGAACAGGGGCAGATGGAAGCCATTCTTCACCACGAAATGCATGTGTGATTTTCATCTCGTAGTCGTCAACTACAACTGCCAAATGATAGGTGGGCATCCCATCGGCTTTTAAAAGCACCTTATCATCTACCTGGTCGGTATTGAAGATTACTTCGCCCCGAATCATATCATTCAGATGTACATCCGATGATGTTGGTATTTTTATCCTGATTACATGGGGCGTACCACCATCCAACAGCTTTTTTACTTCTTCTGAAGACAGGGTTAGGGAGTTTTTCATGTGGTCGCGCACAATGCTATTGTATTGTGGGGACGGGTTTGATTCTGATTTGAATTGTTCTCGCATGGAATCCAATTCTGCTGGAGTATCGAACGCATAATATGCATTGCCAGATTCAATCAGTTGTTCAGCAAATTTTCTGTAGTTGGGTTTCCTTTCACTTTGGCGATAAGGGCCATAGGGGCCAGGTTTATGCGGACCTTCATCAGGAGAAATGCCACACCATTCAAGGCAATCAATGATATATTGCTCAGCCCCCGGAACATAACGTCCCTGGTCGGTATCTTCAATTCTTAAAACAAAGCTTCCACCATGTTTCTTTGCAAAGAGATAATTATACAATGCTGTTCTTACACCACCCAGATGAAGTCCACCTGTGGGACTAGGAGCAAATCTTACCCTGACTTCCTTATTATTCATGATGCAAAGATAAGCAGATGGATGCGGATTGGCATGGTCATAAAAGAATGATGACCTCACCTTTTTCAAGGGAGGCCATCAAATAACCAACCATTTATTACCAGATATGAAAAGCTCTTAATTTATTTGTTCATGAATCTTTCTGTGCGTTGTTCTGTGCCTGCTGAAACTTTAAGATTGTAGATTCCTGCAGGATAATTTCTAATATCAATGGTTTTTGTTCCGGCAGAAGCTTTACCAGCTTGTATCAGATGACCATTGATGTCAACTACTTGATAATCGTAAGCTTGTGTTGCATTGATGATTACAGGTTGCTGAGGCTGTCTGATAATCCTGAAAGAACCGGTATTGGTAGATTTAGGATCAATCTGAATGGTATTTGAAAATCTTATTGCGCCTGTTTTGTCAATAATTTGAAGTTTATATTGGTAAACGTTGCTCGTTGAGATTTGGTGAACATAGCTTATGCTCAAAGCATCTGGTCTGCTCAATTCTTTAAATTCAGATCCTTCTGTTGCGTAAAGCAATGTGAGTGCTTCAGTTCCTTTGATTGATCCTTCTTTCCAGTCAATTTTGTTACCTTCTTTTACCCTGGTTCCATGAAGAATGTTACTTTCTGCATTGGTTGTGCTTCCACCGCCTGTGTTGCCGGTTACAGAAGTTGCTTTAAACGTTCCAGAAATGGTATAAGAACCCAGGCTGCCATAATCATTTGTGGAGTTTACATTGCCTGTGCCATCTACAATTACATAATATGTTCCTGCGTTGAGGGTGGTATCTAATTTTGCGTTCACTGAATCACTGTAGTCATATACTTTGATTGTATTTCCTTTTGAATCTTGCAACTCAAGTTTGATGTCAAGGTTTGCTCCACTGTAAGAAGCACCAACACTGTATGGGTCTGCATTTAACTTCAAACTTCCCATCTGATTCAAATCAATTCGGAAAATATCTTTATCTGCACTTGTACTGATAACACCAACTTTACTAAATGAACCAGATGCAACATTTACAACACCAGAGTTATTGTAGATATCTCCATAATCATCAGGTCTGTAGTCAAAACCATTAGAAGTAGAGATGATGTTTAAATTATCCTGTTTGAAGTTGCAACCATTTGGAGTAGCGCCATAATTCCATTGTGTCATATTTCTGCTTGCTACATTACCCATGATCGGCCCCCAGGAAATCTGGCCTGTTCCAATTCCAGTATGGTATGAGCTGGTCAATGTACAACTGCTTGTATAAGATGATTGATGATAAAGTCCGAGTGTATGACCTGTTTCATGAGAAATACCTTCTGCAACTCTTTTTGCATCGTTGGCAAGACGGTCGCTGAAAACAAAACAAGGAGTATCATCACCCCAAGTGAAAGAAGTTACATATGCAATTCCTGCAACAGAAGGATACCAGGCACTTGTAGGAGTGATTACAACACGAATACGTTGATCCAAAGGTGCTGCAAGAAATTTAGCAATATCTGTAGTTACATTGATATTAAATGGTCTGAAATCTTCAGATACCCTGTTAAATGCTTCGGTGATTTGGGCATCTGTCATTGCAGAAGGCAAGCAATTGAAAGGCGTACCATAATTCCACATGGAGCTATTTACACTATGTCCGTCGAAATCAAGGTAAATAACTGCAGTTGCAGTTGGATAGCTGTTCAAGGTTGGAGCTGCAAAGGTTGTTCCGGTACCCATCAGGGCTGCCAAAATAACGGTTGTGAAAAACTTTTTCATAGAATGGTAATTGGAGGTTTGGAAAAATTGGATTGGTTGGGTTTGGGTAGGGTATTGGATTAAAAACGGACTTTATTCAACGATCATTTCTTTTATATTGATTTTTTTCAGTGAATTGTTTCCTGCGAGGTCGGCTTTCAATTCAAAGCCATCTTGTGCACCGCGACCAATCAGTCGACCTACATATTTAACAGTATTGTTTTCATCTACAGTTCTGGAAACGAAGAATTTAGCATTGCTGTAATTGCTGATGCTAACTACCACTGTTTGAAGATTGCTGTAAACTTTTTGATTTGATTTAACGATACCAGTTAGACGAAAATTTTGACTGAATCTGATATCAACTGCAGAGCCTGCATTTTGACTAAAAAGGCCCTCTATCACATTGGATTTGAAAACTACTTCCTCTGGAACAGCATCAAACAATTTTTGTGCCCCTGCTTTGAAACCTGTGCCAAGCAGCAGGATAAATGAAATTAGGAATGTGGTTCTAAGACTTTTCATAAAAATGGATTTTGAACGGTTACAGATGTAAAACGACGCTCAATCCCTTATTATTTTATGAATCGTATTTATTCATGAAAGTTGAGTATTAGTACTTAATCGTATTAAGAAAAGTTGCAGTATTTACGTAAAAATAAAAAAAGGGACTAGTATATTCCTGTAGCCAACATAACCAAGGTGCATGCATTGATGGCTTCGATCCCCATTGATTCAGCCTGTTTTCTGAATGGCTCATTCTCTGCACCAGGGTTGAAAATAATACGTTTTGGGTGCAGTGCTAATATATAATTGTAATAAGATTGCTGCCTAAGAGGATTCAGATATAGTGTAACTGTATCAATATCATTAAGATGCAGCATTTCTGTTTGGATTTCAGTTCCTCTGATACTAAATGACTCCCTTCCAATGCCTAAAACGGCGTGTTGTGCATCCATAAGGCGATTGACAGCCATGTTGCTATATTGTTCTGGATTCGTGGAAACTCCAATGACAAGCGTTTTTTTAGAAGACATATCGGGAATTAAAAAAAGCCGGTCGATAGACCGGCTTTGAATCTATTAAACCAGCATGGTTACTGGATTCTCCATGTATTTTTTAAGTGTTTGAAGGAAGGAGGCCCCTACAGCGCCATCAACACTTCTGTGGTCGCAGCTCAATGTAAGTTTCATTACATTGGTTGTAGTAAATCCATCTCCTTTCTTTATAACTACTTCTTTGATTTTCCCAACAGCAAGAATACAGCTATCCGGGGGGTTAATGATGGCGGTAAAGTCATCAATATCCATCATTCCCAGGTTGGAAATGGTAAAGGTATTGCCAGTGAAATCTGCAGGTTGAATTTTTTTATTTCTTGCTTTATCGTATAACTCTTTAGATTCCAATGCAATTTGAGAAAGCGTCTTTTGATCAGCAAATCGCAATACCGGAACAATAAGTCCATCAGGTAAAGCAATTGCTGAACCAATATGAACATGGTCATATGTTCTGATGAAATCACCCATCCAACTGCTATTCACAGCAGGATGTTTCTTAAGTGCCAGGGCTGAAGCTTTGATCAGCATATCTTGGAAAGAAATCTTAGTAGGACTTACCTCGTTCATTTGGGTACGGGCCTTCATGGCATTATCCATGTTGATTTCCATTCTCAAATAGAAGTGAGGTGCAGTAAACATGCTTTCTCCCAATCTTCTAGCAATGGTTTTACGCATGCTTGTAAGTTGGGTGTCGCTATATCCCTCCTGGCCAGCCACAAAGGTTTGAGCAACTTGTATAGGCATAGCTGCTGCTGGTGCAGATGGAGCAGCCTTGAAATCGTCAACATCTTTCTTGATGATTCTGCCTCCGTCGCCTGAACCAACTACTTGACTCAAATCAATTCCTTTATCTTTTGCCAACATTTTTGCCAATGGGGAGGCTTTTAAGCGACCATCAGAAGAGGCTGAGGAAGTTGAAGGGCTTGAAGATGTTGAAGGCGTTGAAGCAACCGGAGCAGCAGTTGGTGCAGCTGAAGCAACTGCTGTAGTTGATGCAGCTGCAGGAGCTGGGCTGTTTAAACTGTTGAGAAGTGCAGATACATCTGTTCCAGCCTTTCCAACAATAGCAATAATATCGTTCACCTTTGCTGATTCGCCTGCCTTTATACCTACATATAACAATGTGCCGTCTGCATATCCTACTACGTCCATGGTAGCCTTGTCGGTTTCCACATCAGCAAGACTGTCATCGCTTTTCACTGAATCGCCAACATTCTTATTCCATTGTACAATCTTACCGCTGGTCATGGTATCACTTAAGAGTGGCATACGGATTACAGTAACACCCAATTGCTCTGGTGTAACTGTTGCAGCTGCAGGAGCTGATGCGGCTACAGGAGCTGGTGTTGGAGCTACTTCAGGTGCTGAAACAGGTGCAGGAGTACCACCCAAATATTGTTGAAAGTCTTCACCTTGTTTGCCAATGATTGCAATGATATCATTGACTTTTGCGGCTTCACCTTCTTTTACACCTATATACAATAAGATACCGTCGGCATAGCCCACCACTTCCATGGTAGCCTTGTCAGTTTCCACATCTGCAAGAGCATCATCTGCTTTTACATTGTCGCCAACGTTCTTGTTCCATTTTACGATCTTACCTTCTGTCATTGTATCACTCAGAAGGGGCATTCTGATCACTTCAGCCATAAACCAGTTTTCCTTTTGGTTATTTAATCTAATTGAGCGCCGAAATTACGTCAAATTGAGGAAATCCAATCCCAAGATTTCAACTTTTGAGTGTGTAAATGAAATTGAAGCTAAAAATTTAATAATCGAGGTCCAGGTTTAGTTTATCCCGCAAGTCTTTTACCAATGGATACATTGATATCATTTTGAGGTATTGGTCCTTTTGCGACAGGGTTTGTTCTACCACAGGTTCATATTTATCTGCATCAGGATCCAATAGGATCTGCATTTGTATTTTGATATTATTGAATGTTTCGTGAATGAAACCCAGCAGTCCAATACGCTCATTTTCAATAAACTGTTGCTGAATCCTGGAACCCGCTAAGATTTCAAAGTTCAGAGGATCTGTAATCTTTACAACAGCCATTCGAAGATTGCTGTGGCTGGTAACTTGTCCGTTTTCTTGCAGCCTTTGTAAATAGGTATCCCAGGCTTGAGTAAAAACTTCCTCTGTTAAAGGGAGTGCAATAGTTTGTTCGTTTTTTCTATTCTGGATTTGTTCTCTGATTTTTTTCAAAGATCCCAGCCCCGCTTGGGTTGATATAGGCATCTCATTGGAAATAGGCTTTTGAGAATGTTTTTGTTCTAATATAGCGGTTTCAATATGTAAACTAGCCTTATCTGAAGCTACTTTTTGATCAGACGGGAAGTTTGGTTCTTTTTGTGGGGCAGATGTGGGTTTGGTTTTCAGTGGGGTGAAACTGATTTTTTTGAATGACATTGGCTTCAAGTCATCAAGTCGTTTTTTTTTACCTGAACCTTCATCTGATAATAAAGTGACTGCCTGAGATAAATAAGTAAGACGGATTAGGTGAAACTCAATGTGAAGTTTTTTATTTCTTGCCTGTTTAAACCCAAGTTCTGCTTCACTCAAAATATTCAAGGCCCCAATGATATAAGAGGTTGATAAAGTTGCAGCAGTGGAAATATATTTATTTCTAAATCCTTCCATGACTTGTAGCAATGCAATTGACCTCGGTTCTTTACTAACTAAGAGGTTTCTGAAGAATTCTGCCAATGTATTCATGACCATATCTCCTTCAAATCCCTTTTTGTCAATTTCGTCATACAATGAAAGCACAGCAGGAAGATCTTCGGTCTGAAGAAAATCCAACATTTTGAAGAAATAATCCTCATCCAATACATTCAAATGCTCCAAGGTATTTGCATAGGTGAGTGAGCCATTGGTGAAGCTTACAATCTTATCCAATATGCTAAGCGCATCGCGCATGCATCCATCACTTTTTTGGGCAATGATTTGTAAACCTGCCGGTTCTGCAGAAATATTTTCCTTGGCAGTGATTTCCTTGAGATGTTCAACAATGTCGTTTGGCGTAATTCTTTTAAAATCGAATATTTGACATCTTGAAAGAATGGTAGGAAGAATTTTATGTTTCTCTGTAGTCGCCAAGATGAAAATGGCATGTGCAGGAGGTTCTTCCAATGTTTTAAGAAAAGCATTAAAGGCTGATGCACTTAACATGTGCACCTCGTCTATAATATAGATTTTATACCTGCCTTGTTGCGGGGCAAATCGGACTTGTTCTGTTAACTCTCTTATATCATCAACACTGTTGTTGCTTGCTGCATCGAGTTCATGTACATTGAATGACGCGCCATTGTTAAAAGAAATACATGAGCTACATGTATCGCATGCTTCGCCCTCTGGGGTCAATTGCTCACAATTGATGGTTTTTGCAAGTATCCTGGCGCAGGTGGTTTTACCTACACCTCTGGGGCCCGTAAATAAAAAAGCATGTGCCAAATGCTTGTTCAAAATGGCGTTTTTTAGGGTAGTTGTGATATGCACCTGCCCTACAACAGTGTTAAAGTGTTGTGGTCTGTATTTTCTGGCTGATACTACAAAATGATCCATCGGGTGCAATTTATGAAATCCATTTTTATTTGGATGCTGATTTGTTGACACGCTGATTTAATGATACGGACATGGTAGTTTATTTCTCAAAAAGCAATTTAACCTTTAAATTTATACATCCAACGTCTAAAAGTCGCCATAACTCAAGCAACAATCAACTAAACGAATTATAAGTCATGCAAAAATTTATTCTGGCCATTGATCAGGGAACTACCAGCTCCAGGGCTATACTCTTTAATAAGGCAGGTGAAATATGTAATGTCGCACAGAAGGAATTTACCCAATTTTTTCCACAACCAGGCTGGGTGGAGCATGATGCCAATGAAATTTGGCAAACACAAAAACTGGTATTGCAGGAAGCCATTGCATCCTTGAATATTGACATCACGGATATTGCTGCCATAGGTATTACCAACCAAAGGGAAACCACTGTAGTATGGAATCGAGAAACAGGAGAACCCATTCACAAGGCTATTGTTTGGCAGGATAGGCGTACCGCTTCATTTTGTGATGAATTAAGGAATAGAGGAATGGCAGATTCCATCCGTCAAAAAACCGGATTGGTGATTGATGCTTATTTCTCTGGTACCAAATTAAAATGGATTTTAGATAATGTGCAAGGGGCAAGGGAAATGGCTAATCAAGGAAAGCTGGCATTCGGAACCATTGATACCTGGTTACTTTGGAAATTAACAAATGGCAAAGTGCATGCAACAGATGTTAGCAATGCTTCCAGAACCTTGTTATTGAATTTGCATACCCTGGCATGGGATGATGAAATGCTTGCGTTGATGGATATACCCAGATCTGTTTTACCTGAAGTAAAAAGCAATAGTGAAATTTTCGGCTTTGCTGAAGCAGTCGACATGCCTGGTATTCCAATTGCGGGTATGGCTGGCGACCAGCAATCTGCCTTGTTTGGACAAATGTGTACCAAAGTGGGGATGGTAAAAAATACCTATGGAACCGGATGTTTTATGTTGATGAACACAGGTACTCAAACTGTGCAATCAAAAAACAATCTGCTTACAACAGTGGCATGGAAAATAGATGGAGTAGCTTCTTATGCTTTGGAAGGCAGTGTATTCATTGCCGGGGCTGCAGTGCAGTGGTTGCGTGATGGATTGAAAATTATCAAATCTTCATCCGAAGTACAATCATTGGCTACAAATGTATCAGAGAGTGATGGGGTGGTAGTGGTTCCTGCCTTTGCTGGATTGGGTGCCCCCCATTGGGATGCATATGCAAGAGGAACAATTTTTGGATTGACCCGTGGAACAACAGATGCTCATATTGCAAGAGCCACTTTAGAGAG
>CANFHO010000088.1 GCA_947447005.1 Chitinophagaceae bacterium | reverse complement strand
ATCCTGCCTTTTGAAGTGGTGAGTATGCTGCTGTTGGCCGCCATGGTTGGCTGTATCGTCATTGCGATGCGTCCTGCACAGAAACAAGATTCTAGTACCATCCTAAATCAACCATGATATGAACGAAGTACCATTGGAACATATTTTGATTGTTAGCACAGCCCTCTTTTTTATTGGGATGTATGGACTCTTCACCAGAAGAAACATGATCACCATGTTGATGTCGGTTGAACTGATGTTGAACAGTGTGAACATCAATTTTGTAGCCTTCAATAAATACCTCTATCCTGAACATCTGGATGGAATATTTTTTAGCTTGTTCATCATCACGATTGCTGCAGCTGAAGCAGCAGTAGCTATCGCGATCATCATAAATCTTTACCGCTCTCATCGTTCCATTGATGTGGACGATGCAGCTGAAATGAAATTCTAAGAACATGCAATCATATTCATATATACTTTGGATCCCGCTGCTGCCACTTGCCACATTTGTTGTGTTGGGACTCTTCGGCAGAAAGTATCTGAAAACATCGTCCGGACTGATTGGTACATTGTCGTTGCTGACTTCATGTTTGCTTTCCTTCAAAGCAGCAAAGCAATATTTTTTTGTAGATGGGAAAGTGGATGGCATCTATCAAAAAATAGAAGCCTTCAAACATGTTTGGCTGCAATTCTCACCTGGAGTATCCATTGATATGGGTATCACCATTGATCCGATTGCAGTCATGATGTTGGTAGTGATCACCTCCGTATCATTGATGGTACATGTATTCAGTTTAGGCTACATGAAAGGAGAAGATCGTTTTGCAACCTATTATGCATTTCTTTCCTTGTTTACGTTTTCCATGCTCGGATTGGTATTGTCGGTCAACATCTTCCAGATTTATATGTTCTGGGAATTGGTAGGGGTTTCCAGCTTCTTGCTGATCGGATATTATTTCTACAAACCCTCTGCTGTTGCGGCTTCCAAGAAAGCGTTTATAGTAACACGGTTTGCCGACCTCGGATTTTTGATTGGTATTCTCGTCCTTGGTTTTTATGGAGGTTCATTGGACATCAGCACACTGATTCAAAAATTTACGACCGTTCAATCACCTGAATATATCAGTATTACCACAGCAAGCTTTTTGGGTATGTCTATGTTAACATGGGGACTCACATTGGTGTTTGTAGGTGGTGCAGGTAAATCTGCCATGTTCCCATTGCATGTCTGGCTGCCGGATGCGATGGAAGGTCCCACGCCAGTTTCTGCATTGATACATGCCGCCACCATGGTGGTAGCTGGTGTATATCTCGTTGCCAGGCTATTCCCTGTGTTCTCGATGGATGCGCATGCATTGGACATTGTAACGTATACAGGTGTGTTTTCCGCATTGCTGGCAGCAGTAATTGCATGTACACAAACTGATATCAAGCGTGTGTTGGCCTATTCAACCATGTCGCAGATCGGATATATGATGTTTTCATTAGGTGTGTCAAGATACGGTGGTGAAGCGGGATTGGGCTATATGGCATCTATGTTCCATTTGTTTACACATGCCTTCTTCAAGAGTTTGTTGTTCCTCGGTGCAGGTTCTGTGATTCATTTGGTGCACAGCAATGAGATGAAGGATATGGGTGGATTGAGAAAATTGATGCCGATAACACATATCGCATTTTTGATTGCTTGTTTGGCCATTGCAGGCGTACCGCCATTTGCAGGGTTTTTCAGCAAGGAAGAAATCCTGACAGCGGCTCTGCATGAAAATACATTGGTGTATGGTGTTGCACTTTTTACAGCAGCACTCACTTCATTTTATATGTTCAGATTGTACTTCTCGATTTTCTGGAACAAGGAAGCAGATGTGCATGGAGAGCATCATGGTGAGGGTACATGGACGATGAAATTGCCGTTGATCATTCTGGCAATATGTTCTGTAGGCGCAGGTTTCATCGGGTTCCCAGAATTTGTAACATCCGATGGAGCAGGAATTGAAACTCATATGGATATTGCATCCATGGCGGTTCCAGTTTCACTTTCCATCGTAGCTATTATTATTGCTGCCATCATGTATAAGAATGCCAACGAGAAGCCTGCAAAAGTTGCTACTGCGTTTGGTGGATTTTATCGTGCTGCATACAAGAAGTTTTATGTAGATGAAGTATATCTCTTCATCACTAAAAAAATTATTTTCCCATTGATTGGACAACCGATTGCTTGGGCAGATAAACATATGGTAGATGGATTCATGTTGATGCTTGGAAATTTGACAGCGAAAATATCTGCAGCCATCAAGGGTATGCAATCAGGCAAGGTGCAGTATTATGCATTGTACTTTTTTGGCGGCATCATCGCATTGTCATTGTTGTTGATCTATATCTGGAAATAATATATTGTTATGAACTTATCATTATTGGTCATCTTTCCGTTGGTAACAGCATTGGCTGTTTTGCTCAGCAAGGGGTTGAAGCAGGTGAGGGGATTTGCATTGCTGGGCTCATTGACACAGCTGGGATTGGCCGGTTGGTTGTTGAAATCATATCAGGCAGAACGTGCATCAGGAAATCTCACCACAAATCTTTTTGAATCCAATACCCCTTGGTTCACCTCACCTTTGATCAATTATCATATTGGTGTGGATGGTATTGCCATCGCCATGATTTTGCTTACATCCGTCGTTGTTGTAGCAGGGATATTGGTTTCATGGAGCATGGAAAAGATGAGCAAGGAATATTTTTTCCTGTTGGTATTACTAAGCATGGGTGCATATGGATTCTTTATTTCATTGGATTTGTTCACCATGTTTTTCTTCCTGGAAATTGCAGTGATTCCAAAGTTCTTGTTGATCGGTGTTTGGGGAAGCGGTGATAAAGTGAAGAGTGCCATGAAACTCGCTTTGATGCTCATGGGCGGATCAGCCCTGGTATTCGTTGGATTGCTCGGAATATATTACAACGTACATAGTTTTGAAACGGCAGAAGTGATTCGGGTAGGACTCACCTCAGGTGTACAGAAATTCTTTTTCCCATTTGCATTCATTGGCTTTGGCATTTTTGCTGCGATGTTTCCTTTTCATACCTGGGTGCCAGACGGACATGCTTCTGCACCAACAGCAGCCTCCATGTTTCTTGCAGGTATTTCCATGAAACTCGGTGGATACGGATGTTTGCGCATGGTATCACTCATGCCGGATGCAGCCAATTATTATTCCTGGATCATCATCATCCTCGCTACGATAGCCATCATCTATGGCGCATTCGCTACCATGATGCAAACGGATCTTAAATACATCAATGCATATTCTTCTATCAGTCATTGTGGATTTGTAATCCTGGGTATTGGAATGATGAATAAAACCTCTATGAATGGCGCTGTGATTCAAATGGTATCCCATGGGTTGATGACAGCCCTCTTCTTTGCTGCTATCGGAATGATATACAGTCGCACCCACACCCGCATGGTTGCACAATTGGGAGGATTGTTGAAAGCCATGCCATTTATATCAACAGTGTTTGTGATTGCAGGTTTATGCTCCTTAGGCTTACCTGGTTTCAGTGGATTTGTTGCGGAGATGACCGTCTTCATGGGTTCCTGGCAAAATCCCGATACCATGTATCGATTCGCAACGGTGTTGTCGGGTGCATCCATTGTTGTAACTGCGGTGTACATTTTGCGTGCCACCGGCAGAGCCATCATGGGTCCCATTAGCGATGAACATGCGCTTCTGGCAGATGCTACATGGAATGAGAAGCTCGCTTCGGTATTGCTTATTGCGGCCATCCTGGTGATTGGTATTGCACCATTCCTGATGAACCAACTGATCGTGCCAAGCACAGATATTCTTTTCGAACATATCGGCAAGGCCATTACTATTAAATGATTTGAATGATGTTGAACAATATGCTATCACTACTCAGACAGGAACTTGTACTCAGTGTACTCATCTTCCTGTTGCTCTTCATCAAGTTGGGGAAAGACAGATCGCAGGCAAGCTTGTCGGTCATTGTGAACATTGCATTGCTGATTAATTTGCTTGCAGGTTTATGGAACATGGGTGAGGGCGAACTCTTCAGTGGCATGTTTCATACCAATGCTACGATCGTATTTGAAAAAAGCATTTTGAATCTGGCGGTATTATTGATCTCCATGCAATCATACAGTTGGTTGAAATCGCATGATCAGGTGATTGAATTTTATTTGTTGCTGTTTACTTCATTGTTGGGTATGCAGTTCATGATATCCAGTGGCAACATGTTGATGTTCTATCTTGGATTGGAAATGTCGACTATACCATTGGCTGCCGCTGCCAATTTTGATCTGACGAATAGGCGTTCTTCCGAAGCCGCCATGAAGTTGATTATTTCATCTGCATTTGCTTCTGGCATTTTGTTGATGGGTATTTCCTTTATCTATGGAACAACAGGTACATTGTTGTTTGATGCGTTGCCTTCCAAACTCACGGGCAATCCTTTACAAATGTTTGCATTCATCCTTTTCATATCAGGATTTGCTTTCAAGATATCTGCGGTTCCATTTCATTTATGGACAGCCGATGTATATGAAGGGGCTCCTGTTGCGGTTACTTCATTTCTCTCCGTTGTTTCCAAAGGAGCAGTGATATTTGTTTTTGTGTCTGTATTGTATAAAGTTTTTCAACCATTGTCGCATGCATGGTACCTGATCATTTCAGTGTTGTCAGTTGCAACGATATTGGTGGGTAATCTGTTTGCATTGCGACAAGATAATCTGAAACGTTTCTTGGCGTTTTCATCCATTGCGCAAGTAGGGTTTATTTTGATAGGCATTTTATCTGGAGACCATCAAGGTGCGGTGTCAGTGATTTATTTCATCTTGATTTATGTATTTTCCAACCTCGCTGCATTTGGTGTAATATCATTGGTAAGTGCATTAACGGGCAAAGAGCAGATAACTGATTACAAGCATTTTTATAAAACGAATCCCTTGCTGGCATGGGTATTAACGATTGCTTTGTTCTCTTTGGCTGGTGTACCTCCAACTGCGGGTTTCTTTGGTAAATTTTTCTTGTTAACAGCAGGAGCATCCAAAGGAAATTATCTATTGATTGCTGTGGCAGCATTGAATATGGTGATCTCTTTCTTTTATTATTTGAAAGTGGTGAAAGCCATGTTCATGGATGAGAATGAAACACCGATAGAAAAATTGGAAATTCCTGCAGTCAGCAAATTGGCATTGTATATCTGTGTGGCTGGTATCATATTAGTGGGATTGGCCAGTGTGGTGTATGAGCATATTAATTCATTAAGTATTTGATTTAAATCGAAGGATATGGCAATCAACAAGAATCATGAATTTGAGGAATTGAATGGAGTGAAATGTTCCATTGTAGAAAAGAATGTATCCGAGGAGAGAATGAACTTTTTAAATGAACTCCTTTCTGCGAATAAATATGCTGTTGTCATTGTATCCAATCCAGCACCTGCTCCAGCGGAAGGCGAAGAGCCCAAGCCATCTACCTACACCGTTGGAGTATCTGATCTCACCTTCAATCCTACCAACGCTATTTTTGGTCGCTTGCTTAAAACCTCAGACGGACATATCGTAACGCTGTCTTACTGGAAGCAAGAGTCTTTGGTGTCCGATGATGAGATTCCGTATTTTGAAAGATAGATAAGGAGGCAAAGAGGCAAGGAGGCAAAGAGGGGGAAACTACTCCTTGCCTCTTTGCCTCCCTGCCTAGTTAAATTCCCCAAAAATAATACACCAAATACATCACCAACAATCCAAGGATGGATATAATCAAGCCTGAGAGTCTTTTCTTTTTCAAGAATAGAAGCAAGATCAGTCCGGTGAGTGAAACGAGTATGAGAAAAACGGCTGATGCATCCATGAACCAAATCCATGTTCTGCCTGTATCCCGGCCTTTGTGCAGGTCATTCATTTTACCAACGAAGCCATAGCTGGTTTCATTGAATTGAAATTTACCATTTTTGCGATTGATAAAAACACTGGCTTCATAGCCTGGTCCTTTGAAACCAAAGCTGATCTCGCTTTCATCAATTCGAAGATCATTTACAGCGCCTTGAGCATGTAGTGAACTTCTGAAAAATTCAGTGATGCGGAGCTTATCTATTTTCAGTGTATCGGTCTGATTGCTCCAGGTGGAATCAATCTTGCCTTCAACTGATCTGTTTTGCACTTGCGATTGGAACAGGTCGGTATGACTCAGCGTTATACCAGTAATAGAAAAGAACAACACGATGAAAAAGCTGATCATCGACAAATAAATATGCAGCCACCTGGAGAGCCGGGAAAAATTAAACTTCATTATTTACTTTTCTTTTTATAATCAATAGTAACAGATGATACTTCCTGATTTCCACTCATGGTTAATGCTTGTGGAGCTTTACTGCATTTTACTTCCTGTTGCATGAGTTGATATGTTCCATGTTCTCTCGCTACTTCAATATTGATGTTGTAATTATCTTGCTTCACAAAATTTCCCTTATCATCTTTACCATCCCATTTGATGGTGTATATCCCAGCAGATCTTGTGGCGCTTGCAATAGATGAGATATTAATCATTTCAGGCGAAAATGCTCCGATATATGCACTGTACCAGGCGCGAAGATCTCTTAGCCATTTGGGTTTATTATACCAAACAGAAACATTTCGTACTGGTTTTTTGTTGCCATCTGTTACCCATATCGCTACAAAGGGTCTTTTTGCAAACCCAGGTTGCTGTGCCAGTTCAAGATTGATCGTTAATTCAAAATCCGAATTCCAGTCATTTTCTTTTTGTAAAGCAGATGTATGATGTTCAATGATGTTGGTTTCGTATGTTTTCCATCCTTTACTTTCAATGCGTTCACCTTGGTTCGTGATGATCAGGTATTCCGCGTCAGGACTATGTTTTGCGAGTTCTACACTTTCAGTTGTAGTTAACACATTGAAAGCTGTTGCAAGAGCACCTGCCTCAACTGCATTGTTTGATACTACAGTTGCACTGATAACACCTTCAGCTGGCATTCCAGTACGTGGATCTACAATATGTGAATACCATTTGTTTTGAATCATGGTACCTCTTCTGTAATTACCACTGGTAGCAATTGCCTTATTGTTCAGTTGAAGCATATCCAAAGGAGCATCATTGATGGCAGCAGCACGCGGATCAGTAATCATTACTTTTTCATTCACATCACCTTTTACCAATATATCTCCACCGATGTTCATTACAATTCCTGTAACTCCATTACATTGCATAGCTGCTTCAGTGGCATGCTGGATGATATAACTTTTTACAAAGCTGTTCAATTTAAGTGCTGCATCACTCAGGTGCGTGGCTGTACTTTTATTTGAGTTTATTACCCAGTGTTGTTGTTGTGTCAGTGTTACCGCATCTTTTAATTGATTGCTGCTTGGAACTTGTTGCTTGCTTGCTGCCACCTTCCAAAGTTGGTTGATGGTTTCTGCTGAAGGATTCAACGCCCCATTTGTTTTTGCCGTCCATTGCTCAAATTGAGAGAGCACCTCCATGAGTTCTTTTGATATCTTTAACTCCTGATTTTTTGTAGATGTCCATTTACTGAACTCACTGTTCGAATCATAACCACTGAGTATGTTTGAAAGTCGCGTGATTTCTTGTAATGCAGCATTTTCAGCTGTTTCAGCCTGTTTTTCATTTCTCGATTTTACTTTCAGCTCAAAGGAAGTTCCCAAAACATTCTCATAGTTTGAAACATACAAAGAAGTTCCGTTTGAACTTTTGATGGGTTTCATTGAAAGTGTAAGAACGCCTGTGCACAATGCAATCAAAAAAATCTGGAGGTTTTTATATTTCATGTGTAGATGGTTATGTATCCTTTGATGTTATTTTACAAATATGCCTTCTTTCATTAAATTAAATGAAATGTTAAGGTGATTTTCAGTTGCAAAAGAACAACAGGATTTTATCAGATGTTTTCGAAAATGGCAAAAAATACATCAGCACGTTTTTCAAATCCTAGCTTTTCATAAAGTTTAATCGCCGCTGTATTGTCAAATCGAACATGAAGGAAAGGTGTATTGCCTTCTGAGATGATTGTATTGGCTGCAACCGACATTAAATGGGCTGCCAGGCCCCTGCCAAGATAGGCAGGATCTGTACATACTGCACTAATTTCTGTAAAGCCCTCCACATGCAATCTTTCGCCTGACATAGATACCAGATTGTCGCCATCAAAAATGCCTATATAATTTCCGAATTCAATCGTTCTGTCCATAAAAGGTCCTGGCTTGGTGCGCGAAGTCAGGTCTAACATCACAGGAATGTCATCCACTGAAAGTGTTCTGTAAGTTAATTCATGGTTTGTATGGTCTTTGAAAGATGTACAAACCATTTGATACAAAGGAATGGTGAAATTTATCTTGAATCCTTTAATCAATTTTTCTTCTCCTTTTTTCATAACCCACCATTTCCTCTTTCCATCGCCATGTTGCAGCAATGTGGTTTGTCCTTTTTCACTCCAATCTTGCATACCTATAAATGGTGAAACTGCTTCAGGAAAATATTTGATCAAATCGATGCCGATATTAAATCTGCTATCACGTGTATGTAAAGCTTGCCAAACGGGGTTGTCGAGGATATGGGACATTAGATGTTAGGGGTTAGGGGTTAGGGGTTAGATTTTTCTTGCATCATCATCGAAAATATAAAAACCAAAGCAGATTATTAAATAATGTATTATGATAATTAGTAGCTTGCTGTACAACGCAACTTACACTATTTATTTTCTAACCCCTAACCCCTAGCATCTAACCCCTAACCTATAAGCATGCAACAACGCAACCAACTCCTCGATCTTGCCAAGGGCTTTGCCATTGTTTTGGTGGTATTGGGTCATGCTATTCAGTACAATATACCCCATGTGTTTGATAGCAACATTATATTCAAGGCGATCTATGCTTTTCACATGCCTTTATTTATGTTTATTAGTGGATATGTTGCATTTGGTACGTTTAGAGGCGAAGTTGAAAAATTTATAAAACGTATGAAGACCTTGCTGATTCCATTCTTTAGCTGGTTTTTGTTGACGTTTTTGGTTCTGACCGTTATTGCAATATTCTCAGATGCCAATACCCCTTCTTTTTTCAATGCATTGAAAACATTGATAACTTTTCCTGATCATGGTCTTTGGTTTCTTTGGGTATTGTTTCTGAATTATTTTCTGCTTTTCATTGCATTGAAAATTACACAACGTCATGAGGAATTAATATTAGTCCTGTTTGTTATATTATTGAATGTAGAGTTGGAATATTTTAATTTTCATAAATATGGCATACGACTTACCAGCTGGCATTTGTGTTTTTTCACTTGTGGATATATTTTTAGTAAGTATACAGTTTTCATGTCTAAATTAACTCAGTATCTCGGATGGGCATGTGTATTACTGTTTCCTTTTCTATTGACATATTGGTCGAGGACATCCGCACCAGCATTTGTTTTCAATTTACAAGTGCGACATGGAATTCAATCGCTGATTACATACTTATTTAATGCAATCATAGGTATGACGGGTATTTTGGCCATATTTAGTGTATTGAAATCGTATTTGAATTCGTCTCTAAAATTCACATCTCAGATGATCTTGTTGGGAACGCTTACATTGGAGATCTATACCACGCATATGATCTTAATACCTTATTTGGTTCTCTTCACGCCTTATTTCGCAGTGAATGTATTGATCACTTTTACACTTGCAATCGGCATTGCATATCTGTTGCAAGGGTGGATAAAGAAAGTGAAAGTACTTTCATTGTTGTTGTATGGGAGGTAGGTTCTACAACCTACAACCTACATAGACCCCATCTTCACGAATGTCAACAGGATAGGTGCGCATGTTGTAACCTTCGCCAGTTACATTGTATCCGTTCTTGAGTGCAAACTTGAATCGGTGCAACGGGCAAACCGCATTGCCTTGCTGGTCGATATACCCCATTACCATTTTGGCGCCTGCATGAGGGCATTTGGATTGAAATGCATAGATGTTTTCTTTGTATCGGGCAATGCAAATGGTTCTTTCAGGAATCTCAACCTGAATCATATCGTAACTTCCAAAGCCAAGCGCCTCCTTGCTTTCAGCCACTTTGTGCCAGGTAAATAATCTAGGCTCCATAATCAATTTGCTGGTATCCTGTTTTGTATGGATAGCGTTTCAGATAGAGTTCACGTACATGTGCCAGCATGGTGATACGTAATTTTTCAATCTCTCTTCTTTCCAAAGCAGAAATGAAAACACAGTTGCCTGCTGTTTCAATTTCCCATCTTTTCCTGAGATCTTCCAATAAAGAGGCCTTTACTTCAGGCTCCAGCCATTCATCAAATTGCTTTTCTTCATACAAATCCATTTTATTGAAAACATTGATGATAGGCTTATCTGCACACCCCAACTCAGCAAGGGTGGTTTGTACCACTTTCATCTGGTCTTCATATTGTGGATGGGAAATATCTATCACATGCATCAGAATATCACATTCTTTCACTTCGTCCAAGGTGCTCTTGAAGCTTTCAATCAAATGGTGTGGGAGTTTTCTGATAAAACCTACCGTGTCGCTAAGAAGGAATGGTGTGTTTTCGAAAACGATTTTTCTTGTGGTTGTGTCCAGCGTGGCAAATAATTTATTTTCAGCAAGTACATCACTTTTGCTCAGCAGGTTCATCAGTGTTGATTTGCCAACGTTGGTATAACCTACCAGAGCTACACGAATGAATTCGCCTCTTTCTTTACGTTGGGTATATGCCTGTTTTTCAATTTCTGATAGCTTCCTCCTGAGCAAGGAAATTTTTTCACGAACAATACGCCTGTCTGTCTCAATTTCTGATTCACCAGGTCCGCGGGTTCCAATACCACCTCCCAAACGTTCAAGGTGTTTCCACATACCGCGCAGGCGGGGAAGGATGTATTGGTATTGTGCCAGTTCCACCTGTGCTTTGGCTTGTGCTGTTTTTGCCCTTCGGGCGAAAATGTCCAGGATCAAGTCGCTTCTGTCAATGGTTTTGACATTGATCACTTTTTCAATATTGCTGATTTGTGCTCCTGTGAGTTCATCGTCAAAGATGACCACTTTAATATCTTTACCAGCGGCATAGTCCCTTATCTCTTCCAATTTGCCCTTCCCTACATAGGTCTTGCTATCAGGATGTTGGAGTCTTTGAATGAATTTTTTTTCAGCAATGGCACCTGCAGTAGATGCAAGAAATGCCAATTCATCCATGTATTCGTTTACCTGTACCTCTGTCTGGTTTTTCTGTACAACCCCAACCAGAATGGCTTTTTCACTTTCCTTGAATAATGCTGATTTGTCTAGCAATGTCTGTTATGCTTTACTTGATGTTATATGATAGTGACGAGTAACAAGTTACAAGTAGATTGTATTTTCTTGTAACTTGTAACTAGTCACTAGTATTTTACAACCCACTAATTGCCAACCCAAATGAGAAAGGACGAACGGTTGGTCCGTAGCCAGCTTTGAAGAAATCAGATAATGTATACGAACCGAAAACACTCACATTTCCCAATCCTGCACGTGCAGTTGCTGCAATTCTTGTTCCACTGAAATATTTATGGTCTTCGTATTTAAGAATATAACCACCTTTCTTGTTGGCATCCAAGTTCACTTTGGCTTTGATTTTGCCATCTGCAATGGTTCCTATTTTAAGTCCCAATGCAAACTTCCAACCCTTATTCATATTCTCAGGATTGGATGCGTAGCGAAACTCCAACGGAACTTCGAGATATCCGGATGATAATTTGTATTTCTTATAATTGGTAATGGTATCACGTGTAATGGTTACACCACCAGTATGACTCAAATCAACAGTTGTTTGTTTCAGATGGATATTGTCTGAACCAATGCCAGGGCCTAAGGCTACGCTGTAGTGAGGATCAGATTTAAAAGGGAAATCAAACATAAAATACATGTTGTATGTTTTGGAGAATCCCTTTGTGGTAATAGTACCTTTGTTTCCCCAGCCTGCATAACCGAATTGGATCATGAGATGGTCTGAAGCCCTTTTGGAGAGGTCCAGTTTTTTAAAATCAGTCTTGGGCTTCGCATCATTTTTCTCTTGTGCGAAAGTTGCGAGGCTAAAACAAATCAGGATCATTCCAAAAATCGACTTCATATGCATATTTAAGGTATCAAAAGTATTTTCTATGGGGTTAACGAAAGGTTAAGATTCGGATGCAAAGGTACGGAAAAAGTGGAAAGGTGCGGGGAGGAAGAGTGGAAAGAGTGAAACTCATGGTCTGTTTAATGATACATTTTCTGACAATTCTCTTCACTCCGGTTCTACCGACCAATCATAGTCTGCTAATAAATCGGGAAAAGAATCTGTTTAATAGCCTGTGACGGGAATTTTTTTGACTTGAGTTTAAGTAGCACAAAGAATCAAGCTTTCGGGAAGGATACATTCCAAGTGTCAAAAGTGGCTGATGATACCTCTGATTTCATACTCGATAAAACATGTTAGATCTTGGTAGATTTTAAAGGATTGATGTAATATCATCCAGGGATGGAATAAAGGAAGTTTGCTCTTTTTCATAGGAATAGATTGATCCTTATTGTTTTAGGATGGGGTCTTAATATTCAGAAAACTTACTGGGTACCACGAGTACGGAACAATCAGATTTTTCGATAAGGTGTTTAGTCGTGCTTCCCATTAAAATATGTGGAACTTTGGCATTTCCTTTTTGTCCAACTACAACCATATAAGGACCAATTCTGTCAATGACATCTAAAATGCCTTTATAAGCAGATGCATTCATTTCAATATTGCGCTCAGGTACAGGAATGGGTTCGTTGTTTCCCAAGCATTTTTTAAGATATCCCTCCATCAAATCAGCAGCTTCTTTTCTTTTTTCGCTGACTTTAATTTCCAGGTCATCTACTGATTGATGCCCCTCTGTAGATGGATAATCACAAATATGAAGGATCATCAACCTGGTGTCAGGGATTTTCAATAACTCTAAAACTACAGCCATTGCTTCTGCTGAATTATTGGAGAAGTCTGTAGCATGCAGGATGATTTTGTCGTGGAATTCCATAGCGACAAAACTATATT